>NZ_JANSIR010000126.1:11447-11741 GCF_047462155.1 Synechococcus sp. OH2 | reverse complement strand
TAAAGCGGATGGGGAAACCCCACCCGCCTGCGCGGTGGGGTAGTTCATCCGAGTGATCCGGATCACTTCGAGAGGGGGGAAAACGCCAGAGACTAGAGCTGGGTTGAAGACGTTGGCAACGACGGCATCAGCTCACTCACAGGGAACTGGCCAAGGCTGGTGGCATCTCGTCCACCAGTCTTTTTTGTTTTGGTCAGAAAAAGGATCCCGGCCCACAACCGGGATCCCCTGCTGTTTACTTTTTAGCCTAGGCCTTTGCCCCTACCCACTACCCCCGTCAGCGGTGCAAGTAGG
>NZ_JANSIR010000126.1:4813-11179 GCF_047462155.1 Synechococcus sp. OH2 | reverse complement strand
CTCAGCACTTCGCCGATGGTGTCCCCCTTGATGACTTGGGTGACTTGGTAGCCGCCGGGACGGGTGCGGATGTGCACGGCGTTGGTGTCGCCAAACAGGTTGTGCAGATCCCCCAGGATCTCCTGGTAGGCGCCTCCCAGAAACACCCCCAGCAGGTAGGGCTGCCCATCGGGATCGTGCAGCGGCAAGACCGAGGTGATCTGCCCGTCTTCGCCAAAGAAGCGGTTGATCTTGCCGTCGCTGTCGCAGGTCAGATCCGCCAAGGTGGCCCACTGGCGCGGCTCCTCGTCCAGACGGTGGATGGGCATGATGGGAAACACTTGGTCGATGGCCCAGCTATCCGGCAGGGATTGGAAGAGGGAGAAATTGCCGTAGTAGATGCTGGCCAGCATTTCGTCCAGATCCAGAAGATCCACCGCCACCGGCTGCCCTGCCTGGTGCTGCTCGTAGGCCAGCATGCAGATCTTGTCGGAGCAGTTCCAAAACAGCCGCTCCACCTCGGCCCGCTCCCGCAAGCTGAGGGATCCCTCGGTAAATTGGCGCAGGGCGGCTTCTTTGAGCTCCTGGCAGCGGCGATAGTCGGCCACCAGGGTCTCGGGCCGGATCTCGTAGTAAAGCTGATTTAGCTTCTGGATCACCTCGGCATCGGACGTGAGCTGGGTGGGCATGGGATAGGGGCTGGCGGCGTTGACATCCTGCACGTCAAAGACCAGCACCGACTGGTGGGACATCAGGGCCCGCCCGCTTTCGGTCACCAGCACCGGCGGCTGGATCCCGTGCGGCTGCAGGGCACTCAGCACCGTCTGCACCACGGTGGCGGCGTAATCCTCCAAGCTGTAGCTCTGGGAGAAATGGCTGGTGGACTGGGATCCGTCGTAATCAACCCCCAAGCCGCCGCCGATATCCAGATAGCCCATCGGCGCCCCCAGTTTGACCAGCTCGATGTAGATCTGGCTGGCCTCCCGCACGGCCCGCCCATGCACGCTCACCATCGAGATCTGTGAGCCAATGTGGTAGTGCAACAGACGCAGACAGTGCAGCTTGCCGGCCTCCCGCAGCCGTTCCACCACCTGCAACATCTCCGTGGCCGTGAGGCCGAACTTGGCCCGATCCCCAGCCGAGGTGCCCCAACGCCCGATCCCTTGGGCTGAGAGCTTGGCCCGCACCCCCAAGATGGGATCAATGCCCAGGTGCTCGGCAGCCTGCAGCACCAGCTCCAGCTCCTGCAGCCGCTCCAGGACGATGATGGGGGTGCGCCCCAGCCGCTGGGCCAAGAGAGCCGTTTCCATAAAATCGCGGTCTTTGTAGCCGTTGCAGATCAACAAAGCCCCAGGTGTATCCAGCAGAGCCAGGGCAATCAACAGCTCCGGCTTGGAGCCTGCCTCCAGCCCAAAGTGGTAGGCGCGACCGTGCTTGACCACCTCTTCCACCAGGTGGCGCTGCTGGTTCACCTTGACCGGGTAAACCCCCCGATAGACGTTGGGGTAGCCAAAGCGCTCGATGGCCTGCTGAAAGCTCTCGCAAAGCCGCCGCATGCGGTCGGCCACGATCTCGGGAAAGCGAATCAACAAAGGCAACTGCAAACCCCGCGCCACCAGATCCATCACCAGGTGGTACAGGTCGATGCCAGGTTCCTGCTGCTGTAGGCCCTGTGGGGTTACCTCCACATGACCGGCGGCGTTGATACGGAAGTAGGGATCCCCCCAACCGGAGATGCGATAGAGCTTTTCGCTGTCTCGCAGTGTCCAGGGAGAACGAGTCAAAGTCGGCATAGTAGTCCCCCAGATACCGAGATGTAAACAGCGCAGGATTTCTGCACAGAATCCACAATATATTGCTCTATTCCAAGATATGTCAAGATTTTTCCAAGGCAGGGGGGATCCGGCCCGAAACCGGCTAAGCCTTGCCAGATAAGGCTTTGGCCTGGGGATCCCTCTGCAGTTGCTGCAGAACTCAACTCTTTGATTCTCTTTCTTTCGCTGTTTTTCTTTGTTTTTCTCGAGCAAGCTCTGTTTTCCGTCTCTTGAGACAGAGACAGAGTTGGGATCCCCGTTTTTGCCGAAGCGCGCAGCGAACTCTGCGGGGATCGGCGACCAATTGGTGGAGAGAAGAAGCCGACTTTTGCGGGAAGTTGCCCCCTCTGGTGCTTGCCAGAGCTAAAGATGGCAGCCCTTGACAGGGCTCCGTGGGCAAGACTAAGGATCGGGGCGGAGAGCTTGGAGCGCCTCAGCCATGGTTCAACTGCCCCGCTGCCGCCGTCGAGAAATGCTGCTGTCGTTGCTGGCTGCTGCCGGCCTAAGCGCCTGCCAACAGGGATCCCGTTCTGGCCAAGCCGGCGATGCTGTCCCTGTTGCCGACAGCCAGTCTTCCGGGGAAATTGTGTTGATCAACGGGGCTGGGGCTACCTTCCCGGCCCCTCTGTATTTGCGCTGGTTTTCCGACTACCGACAGGTGGATCCCAAAGTGGAAATCAACTTCCAGCCGGTGGGCAGTGCCACCGGGATCCGCCAATTTATCGACCAGACGGTGGACTTTGCCGCCAGCGACGTGGCCATGACCGATGCCGAGATTGCCGAGGTGAAGCGGGGCGTGGTCATGATCCCAATGACAGCAGGCAGCATTGCCGTCGGCTACAACCTGCCCGGGATCCGCTCCGGCCTCAAGCTATCCCGCTCCGTCTTGGTGCAGATCTTCCGCGGCCAGATTACCCAGTGGCGGGATCCGCAGATTTTGGCCCTCAACCCCGATTTGGAGCTCCCCGACCTGCCCATCGCCGTCTGCTACCGCTCCGATGGCAGCGGCACCACCGACACCTTTACCCGCCACCTGGCCGCCATCGACCCCGCTTGGGCCGCCGAGATTGGTGTCGGCATGTCCTTGGAGTGGCCGGTGGGCATTGGGGTCAAGGGCAATGAGGGCATGAGCGCCCAGATGCTCTACAGCGAAGGGGTGATTGGCTATGTGGAATCGGTCTACGCCCGCGACCTGGATCTATCGGTGGCGGCCCTGGAAAACCGCCGCGGCGAGTTTGTCCTCCCCACCTCCGCAGCCTCGGCCCTGGCCCTGAGCGAAATCGAGCTGCCTGAGAACCTGCGGGCCTTTGAGCCGGATCCGTCCGGCGCCGGGGCTTATCCTATCGTCACCTACACCTGGATCCTGGCCTACCGCCAGTACCGGGATCCCGCTATTGCTACTGCCCTGCGGGCGGTGCTGCGCTGGGCCCTCAGCGAAGGACAAGCCCTGGCCGAAGCAATGGGCTACCTGCCCCTGGCCGAAACCGTTGTGGCCCGTAGCCTGGAAGCCCTGCAGCTTATCCAGAGCTAGCCGCCGTTGCCCCAAGCGGCCCTGGAAGCAAGGCCCCGGCAGGTACGGAGATCCGTAACTGCTCTGCCTTCCAGTTGCCAGAAATGGGCGGCATTCTCGCCCTGACCGCAATGCCCTGCTGGTTAGGATCGACCCAGAAAACGGCTAAATACCTGCTGAATTTTCACGGATTGGCTGCCCAAGCTACTTCATACAGCCTGGCGGCGGTAGCCGAGGTAACGTCTTGAACAAAAGGAGAACAAGGAGCCGATGGGAAAAGTTGTAGGAATTGACTTGGGCACAACCAACTCGGTTGTCGCCGTAATGGAAGGGGGCGTCCCCACTGTCATTCCCAATGCCGAGGGGAGCCGCACTACACCCTCGGTGGTCGCTTTCACCAAAGATGGGGAGCGCCTGGTGGGACAGATGGCCCGTCGCCAAGCGGTGCTCAACCCCGAGAACACTTTTTACTCCGTTAAGCGCTTCATCGGGCGCAAGTACGATGAGCTGAACGTCGATGCCAAGCGGGTCTCCTACCAGGTGCGGCGGGACGAGCGGGGCAACGTCAAGTTGTACTCACCCCGCATGAACAAAGAATTTGCCCCCGAGGAAATCTCGGCCATGGTGCTGCGCAAGCTGGTGGACGATGCCAGCCGCTACCTGGGCCAACCGGTTACCCAAGCCGTCATTACCGTCCCTGCCTACTTTAACGACTCGCAGCGGCAGGCCACCAAAGATGCCGGGAGGATCGCCGGCTTGGAAGTGCTGCGCATCATCAACGAGCCGACGGCGGCTTCTTTGGCCTATGGCTTGGACAAGCGCAACAACGAGACCATCCTCGTCTTCGACCTGGGCGGTGGCACCTTCGACGTGTCCATCCTGGAGGTGGGAGATGGGGTCTTTGAGGTGAAAGCCACCAGCGGCGATACCCAGTTGGGTGGCGACGACTTCGACAAGAAGATTGTCGACTGGATGGCCGAAGAGTTCAAGCGCATGGAAGGGATCGACCTGCGGCAAGACCGGCAGGCCCTGCAGCGGCTGACGGAAGCTGCCGAGAAGGCCAAGATCGAGCTGTCCAGTGTCTCCGAGACTACCATCAACCTGCCCTTCATCACCGCCACTGCCGATGGTCCAAAGCACCTGGAGCTGAAGCTCTCCCGCGCCCAGTTTGAACACCTCTGCGCCGACCTGCTGGAGCGCTGCAAAGGGCCGGTGGAGCAAGCCCTGCGGGATGCCAAGCTCACCAAGGCCGACATCAACGAAGTGGTGTTGGTGGGCGGCTCCACCCGCATCCCGGCGGTGCAGCGGCTGGTGAGAGAGCTGCTAGGCAAAGAGCCCAACCAAACTGTCAACCCTGATGAGGTGGTGGCCGTGGGTGCTGCCATCCAGGCCGGTGTGCTGGCGGGCGAGGTCAAAGATGTGTTGTTGCTGGATGTCACCCCCTTGTCTTTGGGGGTGGAAACCCTGGGCGGTATTGCCACCAAGCTGATCCCGCGCAACACCACCATCCCCACCCGCAAGTCGGAGATCTTCTCCACCGCCGAAGATGGGCAGACCTCGGTGGAAATCCACGTGGTGCAAGGGGAGCGGGAGCTGGCCCGCGACAACAAGTCCCTGGGCCGCTTCAAGCTGGACGGGATCCCGCCGGCTCCCCGCGGTGTGCCGCAGATCGAGGTGACCTTCGACATCGACGCCAACGGCATCCTCAAGGTGACGGCCAGAGACAAGGGCAGCGGCAAGGAGCAGAGCATCTCCATTACCGGCGCCTCCACGCTCGATAGCAAAGAGGTGGAGCGGATGATTGCCGAAGCCGAGAGATACGCTGCCGAAGACCGCGCCCGCCGCGAGAAAATCGAGCGCCGCAACAAGGCCGATTCTCTGGCCTACCAGGCTGAGCGGCAGTTGAAGGAGCTGGGAGACAAGATCTCCTCCAGCAAGCGCAGCCAAATCGAGACCTTGGTGCGAGAGCTGCGGGAGGCCATCCAGCGGGATGACGACAGCGCCATCCAGAGCAAAGAGCGGGAGCTGCAGGAGGCCCTTTACGCCATGAGCAGCGAGCTCTATCAGCAGCCCGGCGCCGCTTCGAGCTCTCCCTCTGGCTCGGGGACGACCTCCGGCGGCAGTGACGATGTCATCGACGCCGATTTCACCGAGACCAAGTGACGACAGTGGGATCCCTCTGCGGCCCCCTGGTTCAGGGCGGATCCCACCCTTATTCACAGCACCGATAATGAGGAGGGACGGGATAGGCGATGGCGTCTAGCCCGCCTTCTTCTCTTTGTGTCAACGGGTCGGAAGCCAACTACTTGGGTTTCTGCCCATTCTCAGCAATTTGCCTGCGGACGCCTCCATGCAAAACTTTAAGGACTACTACAAGATTTTGGGGGTCAGCAAGACGGCCACCGCCGACGAGATTAAGCAGGCCTATCGGCGCCTGGCAAGAAAATATCACCCGGATGTTAACCCGAACAACAAAGCTGCCGAAGAGAAGTTCAAGGAGATCAACGAAGCCTACGAAGTTCTCTCGGATCCCAGCAAGCGCCGACAATACGACCAATTTGGCCAGTACCACCAGCAGGGTGGGTTCCGCTACCAGCGGGAGACCTACAGCCAGCCTTACAGCAGCAGCCCTTTTGGCGACAGCTCCTTCAGCGAAGACTTTGGGGGAAGCGGTTTTAGCAGTGGCGTCGATTTCAGCCAATTTGACGATTTTCAAGACTTCATCGATCAACTCCTGGGCCGGGTGCGCAACTCAGGCGCGGATCGCAGCAGCAGCTCCTCCAGCTCCGCCAGCAACGCCAACTACGATGCGGAGGCCACCATCCAGCTCACCATTCCCGAAGCTTTTGAGGGGGGCAAACGCCGCCTACGGGTGGGGGGGAATCGCACGTTGGAGGTCAATCTCCCTCCTGGGATCACACCGGGGAAGCGGATTCGCCTGCGCGGCCAAGGCCACCCCAACCCTAATGGGGGTGCTGGCGACCTGTATCTCAAGATCGAGCTGAAGGAGCACCCCTTCTACCGCCTTGAGGGGTTTGACGTCTACTGCGACTTGCCCATCAG
>NZ_JANSIR010000126.1:0-4726 GCF_047462155.1 Synechococcus sp. OH2 | reverse complement strand
AGGCCGTTTTGGGCGCCCAGGTGGAGGTGCCCACCTTGGATGGGGTGGTGAAGCTGCGCATCCCACCAGGAATGCAGCCAGGGCGAAAGTTGCGCCTAGCAGAGCGGGGTTTTCCCAAGGGCAACGGGGAGCGGGGCGATTTCTACGCGGTAGTTCAGATCTATTTGCCCACCCGTGTTTCGGAGGAGGAGCGGGAGCTCTACGAAAAGCTGCAACGGGTTCAGTCCTACGATCCCCGCGCCGCCCTCAAGCTCTAGCTAGACAATTGGAGAGCACGATCCAAAAGCTCCATCGGGTGATAAATGGGGATCCCAGCCTTGCCCTGCAGGTGCAGGTGCTTCTGAATTTGCAGGCGGCAGCCGATATTGGCAGAGACGATCCCCTGGGCACCGGTGTTGAGCAGGTTGGCCACCTTCTGGGATCCCAGTTCGTCTGCTATCTGGGGTTGCAGCAGGTTGTAGACGCCAGAGCTGCCACAGCAGAGGGCGGCATCGACGGGATCCCGCAGTTCCAGCCCCGGAATTTGCCGTAGCAGTTGCCGCGGCTCCTGGCTGAGCCGTTGCCCGTGCAGCATGTGGCAGGCATCTTGGTAGGCCAGCACCAAGGGATCCGGCTGCAGGGGGTACAGGGGAGCAGTCAGCCCCACCTGAGCGAGAAACTCCTGGATATCCTTGACTTTGGCCGCAAACTGGGCCGCTTTCTCTCGGTAGTCGGGATCCTTGGCCAAAAGGTGGCCGTACTCCTTGAGGGTGTGGCCGCAGCCGGAGGCAGTCACCAAAATGGCATCCAGTTCGTAGCCGGCAAAAGCATCCACCATCCGGCGGGCGAGGGCTTCCGCCTGCTGCAGTTGCCCTTGGTGGTGGGGCAAGGCCGCACAACAGCCCTGGGCCGGCGGGATCACCACCTCACAGCCGTTGTGGGTCAACACGCGAATGCTGGCCTCGTTCACTTGGGGGGCAAACAGGCGCTGCACGCAGCCGAGGATCAGCCCCACGCGAAAGTGCCGCTTGCCCACCGCCGGGATCCGCTCCGGGTAGTGCTTGGGCAGCAGTTGTTCCACCTCCAGAGGGGGCAAGAGGGATTCCATGGCCGCCAGGCGCGGGGAGACTTTTTCCAACCCTTTCCGGACCCAGGCGCCGATCCCCATTTTTTGGTAGAGCCAAAGGGGCCAGAGCAGAGGCCGCAGCCGCTCCGGATAGGGGAAGAGGGAGAAGATGAACTGGCGGTACAGGTGCTCCCAGAGGTTGCGGCGGTAGTTGCGCTCGATCTGCGGGCGGGTGGCGGCAATCAGCCGGTCGTAGCGCACCCCTGAGGGGCAGGCGGTAACACAGGCCAAACAGCCCAGGCAGGTATCGAAATGGGAAACCACTGCTGCCGAGAGAGAGATTTGGCCCTGATTGAGGGCGTCCATCTGGTAGATGCGTCCCCGCGGCGAGTCCGTCTCCTTGCCGAGGACGCGGTAGCTGGGGCAGGTGGTCAGACAAAAGCCGCAGTGCACACAGGCATCGATTAGCTTGGGATCCGGCGGATCCAGGCTGTCAAAACTTGGCCCTTTGGATAAGCTCATTGGCCTTGATTTATCGCGCTCTCAACACAATCATCCGCCTGCCAGGGAGGGGAGTGGCACCTCAGGGCTCCCTTCCGGGAGGGAAGTTGCTCCTGCTGCTGTTGCAGCTTTTTGAGCTAGGAGTTCACCCAGCCAGTTTTTGAGACCAGCGGCCCCCAGCAGGGATCGGGTTGTCGTCTTCTTGGAGAAAGGCCAGCACTGGCCGCAAAGACTCGACCGGATCTTCGCTAGTGCCGCTCCCCGGTTCTTTGCATCTTAACCTCAGAACAGCCTCCAAGCGCCCTGTTGGCCCGTATTACCCTGGAAAAGAGACACTTGCCGGCCCCTTCAAAACCATGAACTGGCGATCCCTCCTCACTCCTAGTTTTTGGGCAACAGCTCTTTCCGCTCTCTGCCTGCCCAGTGCTGCTTTTGCCCAGGCCAACCTGCGGGAGCTGCCCCCCGATCTGGCCGAACAGCTCACCACGGAGCAGATCTTGCAGGCCTGCGCCGCCAACCAAGCAGACACCCTGCCCAGCCCCTTCCCAGACGTGGTGCCGACCGATTGGGCCTACAAGGCGGTGCTCACCCTCTACTACTGTGGGGCCTACCGGGGGGCCATTCCCCCGGAGACCTTCCGGCGCCACCTGGAGCAACAACGGGGATCCCAAACTTAGCTCCCTGTCGGATACATCTCCTGGATGAGGTGGGCATAGCGCTCGGCTACCGGGTTGCGCTTGATCTTCAGCGTCTGGGTCAGGAGGCCATTTTCCACGCTCAGGGGCTCTGGCAAAAAGCGAAAGTCGGCAATTTGCTCGTGGGGCCGGTAGCCGGGACGTTCCTGGATGCGGGTTTGCACCTCCCGCAAGATCAACGCGCGCACCTGCGGGTGGGCCAGCAGCTCGGCCTCAGCAGCCGGGATCCCTTGCCCGGCGGCCCAAGCCTTGAGGGCCTCCAGGTTGGGGTAGATGAGGGCGGCCAGTTTCTTTTGGTCCTGGCCGACAATTACCATTTGGCTGATGTAAGGGGATTGCAGGCAGGCATCTTCCAGCGGCTGGGGCTCGACGTTCTCTCCGTTAAGCAGCACGATCACGTCCTTGGCCCTGCCGGTGATCACCAGTTGCCCGTCGGGGGTGAGCCAGCCCAGATCCCCTGTTTCAAACCAGCCGTCGGGGCTGAGCACCTGGGCGGTCGCCTCTGGATTGTTGTAGTAACCCATCATCACCTGCGGCCCCCGCGCCAGGATCAGCCCCTTCGCACGGGGGGGCAGCGGCTGCCGGGTTTCCGGATCCACAATGCGAAACTCCGTGCCTGGCAAGGGGGGGCCAGCCGTGCCGCGCACATTGTTGTCGGGACGGCGCGCGCACAGCACTGGCGAGGTTTCGGTAAGGCCGTAGCCGTTGAGGATGGAAATGCCCACCACCTCGTAAAACAGATCCAGATAGGCGGGCAGGGATCCGCCGCCGCTGATGGCCTGTTGAAAATTGGGGCCTAAAGCTTGCCGCACCTTGCGGTAGATGAGCGCATCGGCCAGGCGGTGCACAGGCCAGAGCAGCCCCTGTTGCAGGCGGGCCCCCACTCGCACCCAAGGGCTGACATCGTAATGCAAAATCGACCGGTTGCCGGCTATCCGCCCGGCGAGCACGTAGCCTTCGCTGGCCGCCATCAAGGTGCGGATCAGCCGCTGCATGAGGGGGCTTTTTTCCTTTAATTGTCTCTGGATCCCTTCGTAAACCGTCTCCCAGATGCGGGGCACTGCCACCAGATAGTGGGGCTGCTCCTGTTGCAAATCCTGCTTGATAAAGCGAGGGTTGGTATAGACCAGCGTACAGGCCTGGCTGAGGAGAAAATACTCGCAGGCCCGCTCGTAGGAGTGCCAGGTGGGCAGAATGGTCAGCACCTTATCCCCTGGCCGGGGCTGTACAACCACACTCAAGTTCTCCACCTGGTGCATCAGGTTGCCGTGGCTGAGCATCACCCCCTTGGGGCGACCAGAGGTGCCAGAGGTGTAGATGATGGTGGCCAACTGGGATCGCTCCAGCCGCGGCGGCTCGTAGCGGCCTTCCCGCCCTTTCTGCAGCCACTGAGAGAAGTTCAATACTCCTGCCTCTTCTTCATCGGAAAGCAGCAGCAGCCGCTCCAGGCCCAGCTCCTGCACAACCGGCTGCACCCGCCTCAGGGTCTTCACATCCTGGGCAATCAAAGCCGTGCTGCCGGAGTGACGCAAAATGTAGCCCAGCTCAGCCGGATCCGCCACGGCGCTGCGGGGCACATTGACCGCTCCCGTAAACAGCGTGGCCAGATCCGCCATCAGCCAGCGGGGGGAATTCTCGGCAAAAATGGCCACCCGATCCCCGGGGCGAATGCCCAAGGCCTGCAAGCCGGCAGCCAGCGTCTGAATGCCGCGGAACAGTTCCCCATATGAAATCTCAAGAACCGGCTGGGCATGGGGATCCCTGAGGGCAATCTGATCAGCAAACTTTTCGGCCAGGACTTGCCAGACGTTGAGTAAAGTCGTCCCTGGGGCGGTGGGAGTAGCAGCAGCGGAGACAGTCGCCATAAATCTGTACCCTAAATCACATTTACAGTCTAGTGAACTTGAGCCTTTTCTCCGGCTCCTCCTAGGACAGTTCTCAATCTGTCACCCAATCCAACCCCGTCCCCTTGTGGGGAAAAGGTAGGGATCAACGAGCTTCGACAGCCCCACCAGGGGTGCGTGAAGGAGAATTGCCAGATCGTTATAAGGCAAAATCCGAGGTTTGCTTTTCTATCCGTATTTCTCGCGATGATCTTATGGGCACAAGGCTGGCTATCTATGAGCAAGTTCAGGATTTACATCAGTTCCAAGAGCAACCGAAAGTTCTTGTCAGTCGAAACTGTCCTTCGGTAATTGTGGCAGATTTGCTAGACCTGCCAAGACTAGAGCTTTATGTCGAGCTTGGCTTCCCCCTATCCGATCTACCAAATGATGAAAGAATCTTAACTCGTGTTCACGTGATGAATAGAGATACTTTTAAAGATAAGTTGAATGTTTTGATAGCCAAGCGAGATGGTCAATCTACGAGTCAGGAGTTCACTTTCTTGTTTTTCTTTTAGGGAGCAGAAACGAGATAGCGTTTTCCAACATGTTGTGGTACAGCCTGTTAATTTAAAATAGGGTACAGGTTTTAAGAGGAAGGA
>NZ_JANSIR010000125.1:9494-15367 GCF_047462155.1 Synechococcus sp. OH2 | reverse complement strand
CCCGCCCCTGACCGGCCCCCCTCCCCCCGTATACGGGGGTACAGGGCGCGGCTCCTGCGGTTTCTAGCTGAAAAGGCAGCCCACCCCAGGAGCCTGCTGGAAACACTCTAGCTCAGCCCCTAATGAAGCCTGCAGAATGTAGAGAACTATGTAGAAGTAGAAATTGATGCAGTGGTTTGCATTTCTCCGGGATCCCCTCGCCCCACGGAGCCGGGCCGGATTCTAGGAGCATTGCCCCCACCCAAGCCTACTGACTTCAGCCGAAGGATCCCTCTGGGGAACCCGGGATCGGTGGGGCTCGTCAGTGTATTCCCGGACACGTTTTTGGGAGACTTTGACGAGGAAAAACGGATGATCGATTGGTTGACCGGTGCTTTGATTGCATTGTTGCCGCCTGTTCCAGGGGAAGGGGAACACATGGTGGTGAGCCACTATGGCCAATTGCCTCCTGGCCAGAGCTGGAATCGACTCAAGGATGGCAGCGTCTTTCGACCTGAGCAGGACTTTGTTGCCGCCCATCGCACTTTGCCCATTGGCACGCGCTTGTTGTTGACCAATCCTGAGGATCCCAGGCGCAGAGTGGTGGTGGATGTTCTGGATCGGGGCCCCTTTGTTCGCGGTCGAGATCTGGACATTTCGACGGCTGCCGCTCGTGAGCTAGGCATTTACGAGCAGGGAGTGGCGAAAGTAGAGGTGCGTCTGTTGCCTCCCCAGGAAGTTCCTCTCTCCGGCCTTTTGATGAGCCTAAGGTAGAAATTGCTGGGCAAAAATAACTACTAGAATCGGCTCCCGATGGGGAGAATCTGCCCAGGATAAACGACTCCCGACACTCATCTTCGTTGAGTAAACACAACTCATCAAATAGAGTACGGGCTTCACGCTTCACAGACTTGTTTGTACAGAGGTCTCAGCGTGCTGCCACCGTGCGACCCACGGCGAGAAACTCTCCAGAGATTTAACTTGTTCGCCTCAATTGCAGCACGAACGGCTTTCATCGCGACACTGATTGGCTCTTGAGCCAACACAATTCACCCATACAGTGCGGGGCTTCCCGCCGATTAAGCTAAATGCCTGAAGATTTGCTGGGCTGGTTTTCTGCTTCTTGTCTGCGGCGATCGCCAATGCCACAGTCGCCGCAGCATTCGGGTCGCTTGAAGTCGTCCCAATGGATGCAGGCCCGGCAGCCCTTCAGCATTTCCGGCCAGCGCTCTCGAATCAATAGTTGTCGCAGCCTCACTTCTCGTGATTCGGGAAAGGGGTGTCGCAATCCATCCATGGCCCTGGGATCCGCAGCTCTCTGTCTCTGGTATAAGAGCAAATGGAAGTCTGCAATCTAGAAATATCGGCATAGCTTAAGGTTTGCACTTTGCCCATCTCTGGAGAGCTTGGGCTAGCTCAATTTTCTTGAGCTCATTACTTTTCGAAGGGATTTGCAAAAAATGTAAACGATTTCTTATGAGATTTAGCTGGATTTTTCCCCGCTTAACACAAAGGTGGGATCCAAAGGCAGCAACAGTTGGGTGCGACCGCGGTGTTCCAGGCGGTTCACGGCCGATTGGATCACCTCCACATGATGAGCTCGCACGGCAGCCAGCCCGGTAGAGAGGCCGTAGAGCCCCTCCAGAGAGTTGGTGGTTGCCACAATCCTGCCGTTGGGCTTGAGATGGTTCCAGGACGCCTCCAGGATCTCCCGTAGGGGATGGCCGCCTTCGATACAGATGCGATCGGGGGGCGGAGAGAGCTGGTGCAAGCAAGCGGGGGCAGTGCCCTGGATTACCTGCACGTTGTTGAGGCCGAATTTCTCGCAGTTGCTCTCGATCAGGCTAACCACCTCTGCATCTCGCTCAATGGCGATCACCTGAGCTTTGGGGCAGAGAATGGCCGCTTCGATGGCGATGGTGCCTGTCCCGGCGCCGATATCCCACAGGCAGTGGTCTTCCCCCAAGCGCAACTGGCTTAGCACCAGCACGCGCACCTCGCGGGGGCTCATCGGGATCCCCGGGATCCGCTCAAAGGCAGAGTCCGGGATCCCTGGGGTGCGGTAGGGCCAAGAGAAGGGGGTTGCCATCGCCAAAGACCGCTGCCGCGAAAATGGCCATCTTCCTCAGCATAAGGCGAAGGCCCAACCGACTGGCTATGCTCTTTATGTCCTCCTGCAGGGAGAGGGGATCCCCGCTCTAGGCCAACCTAGGGCAGAAGTCCCCGTGAGGGCCGCACAAAGCTCCAAAGCTGATGATCGGACTCGAACCGATGACCTGCTCATTACGAGTGAGCTGCTCTACCGACTGAGCTACATCAGCAATTGTCGATACCCCCACATCCCTTTGTTCGGCCAGTTCAGCAGCGCAAACTGGGAACGCGGGACGGGAAAGCCGACTTAGATTCGTGTTAAGGCCTATCTATCCTAGCGCATCCTTGCCTTGCTCGGGATCCCCAAGGCCACAATCCCAAAGAGAGACCCAAGGTCAGCCAGGCCAGCCAGTCGCCTGTGCGCGTGTAGAAGGTGACCTGAGATTGCCGCCTGACCTCTCCGCTGACCACCCCGCGCTGAAAAATCGGGCCCACCCGTTGCATTCGACCGGAGGGATCCACCACCAGGTTGCCGCCGGTGTTGTTGACAAAGACCATGCTGCGCCGGTTTTCAACCGCCCGGAAAACCGAGAGCCGCCCGTGGAGCAGCGGCCAGTGGCTGTTGCCAAACCAGCTATCGTCCGAGATGACAATCAAGGACTCAGCTCCCGCGCGGGTCAGAGCTCGGCTGGGGGCAGGCAGAACGCTCTCCAGGCAGATCATCACCCCCAAAGGCCCAAACAGCTCTCCTCCCGCCAGCGGCCGATAGCCATCGGGGGAGGGCACGTAGCGCCCTGACTCAAAGTAGGGGAAGATCCACTGCTTGCCAAACCAATCCAGCACCCGGCCCTGGGCGTCAAAGAGGAGGGCGGTGTTGAAAAACCGTTGCTCCTCCTCCGGCAGGTGAGCTGTGCGGGGATCCGGCTCCGTGGCTCCCGTAATCAAGGCCCCTTCCGGGGGGAGGATGGCTTGCATCGGCTCGATCACATAGGGTTGCAGGGGGGTGTTCAGCAACCGGGCCCGCAGGGCTCCTTCCGGCCAGATCACCAACTGCGCCCCCTCGGCCACCGCCTGAGCCGAAAGCTGATGCAGCTCCCGGTAGCGCTCGCTGCGGTAGTCCCAACTGCGATCCGCCTCCAGCCAGGCCACCTGCTGCACCGCCCCCACGCGAAAGCTGGGAGCCCCTTCCGCCGCCAAAGCATCAAAGTAGGCCAGCCGTAGGCTGCCGTAGGCCAAGACTAGCCCCCCCAGACCTAGGCCGCAGGCCAGCGTGCGCCAGATAGCGGGGTTCTTGGCCCCAGCGCCAAGTGCTCCCCTTAAGGATCCCTCCGCCCTCCACTGGCGGCGGAGCTGCTCGGCCAGCTGCCAAACCACGCCGTTGACGAACACAGTAAAAAAGGTCACTCCCCAAATCCCAGTGAGATCGGCAATTTGGATCCCAAGGGGCCAGTCAAAGAGCAGGGATCCCCAGTGGAAGGGAATCGGCCACCAGAGCAAGCCCAGCAGCCCATCCAGCCCTGTCCAGACCGTGGCCACCCCTAGGGGACGGGCCCAGGGGGGAAGTGGCTGGCTCAACTGCAAACTTAAGACTGTGGCCGTTGTGAAAAACAGAGGGATCAGGGGGGCCACCACTGCTCCCCCCAGGATCTCCCAAGCGCTGAGCACCTGAAGGGAGAAGGGATCTACCCAGAAGGCGTACAGGCACACGCACAACCACAGGCCATAGGCCAAATGCCAGCGCCTCCACCCCTGTCGTTGTTCGCAAAGGTGAAACAGGGGCGCTAGGCCCAGCAGTGCCCCTGGGAACCAGTGCAACCAGCGGTTGGGGGATCCCAGGCACAGCAGCAAAACGGCTAACCCCGCCAACCCTCGGGATCCTGGGTTTTGGCGAACCGGTGGGAGCAAATCTAACTGTTGAGGGAGGGAGGGCAGCTCTAGGGCCATTGGCAATGCAGGAGAATCCCTTGGGTACTGGGGACAGCAGCAGGAGCCGACCTTGCTCGCCTCCCCTCATCTTCCCAGACCCTGCTGAAGCTTGCAAACTGTCCCAGCAGCCCTACTGCGGATACCACCGCTGTTGCCAGGCCCGCATTTGCTCAATCTCTACCTGCTGGGTGGTAACAATGGCTGTTGCCAGTTGCCGGATCTCAGGGCGCTTGGATTTTTCCAGAGCCTCTTGGGCCATAGCTAGCGCCCCCTCGTGGTGCTGAATCATAGCTTTCAGAAAGCGCAGGTCAAACTTGGGGTCAGCGGATCCCAGGTCGGTATCCATGCGCATGGCGGCAGCCATCTCCGGCGTCATGGTCATCTGGTGGCCCATCTCCTCATGCCACATCACGGGCTCCTGGGGAGCTTGCGGGTACCAACTCAGCCGCCAGCCCTGCATCTGCTTGATTTCTTGGCTTTGCGCTGCCACAATGGCCCTGGCCAACTGAAGAATTTCCCGCCGCCGGGATTTTTGCAGAGCCTCTGCGGCCATGCTCACCGCTCCCTCGTGGTGGAGGATCATCGCATCCAGAAACCGCAGATCGAAGGATTCGTCGGCAGGGCCTAGGCTAATCCGATGAGCTCTATCGATTGAGAGCTCTCCCTTGTTCTCATGAGCAGTTGCCTCTGGCTCCAGCTCCCTGCCAACCCAGAGAGTGTCCAGGACAAGCCCACCAGCCAGGATGAGAGCCCAGACAGTTAGGCGCATCACCGCTTCCTCCGAGGACAACAGGTCAATATCCTACGCCCTCCAGTCCCCTCTAGAGTCAAGCCCTTTGGCGACCCTGCCAGCCAGAGTGGGATCCCTTAGCTTGGTACCCCCATCTGGGCACCCCTGGCGTCGCCAGTTCAGGAAGTGGGGTTGGGTGCCAACAACTGCTCCCCTTGCAACATGCGAGCGGCAGCGCTGAACAACTCTTCCTCCAAGTAGGGCTTGGTGAAGTAGGCAGTGGCTCCCAGCTCCCGGGCTGTCTGCCGGTGCCGTTCTGCCCCCCTTGAGGTAAGCATAGCTACCGGAATATGCTTGAGGTTGCTGTCTGCCCGTATGCGGGAGAGCAACTCCAGGCCGTCCATGCGCGGCATCTCGATGTCGCAGAAGATGAGATCGCAGCGCAAGCCACCGCGAAGCTTTTCCCAGGCGTCCTGTCCATCGCGGGCTTGCTCCACCCGGTAGCCCACCTTTTGGAAGGACATGGAGAGCAGCTCCCGCACCGCAATCGAGTCATCCACAATGAGCACCGTGGTTTGATGGGTTTCCTCGGCACGTGGCTCCGCAGCGCGACGCTCTGCCCAGAGGCGGCTGAGATCGCGACGGCGGCCTTGGGCCATATCCACCAGTTCAAGGACATCAGCAATGGGCAGCACGCGACCATTGCCCAGCACCGTTGCCCCAGAAATGCCAGGTGGTTTGGGCACAGGCCCGCGCAATTGCTTGATCACGATTTCCTGCTCTTCCACAAAGCTGTCCACCTGCAGGGCAAGGTACTGGCCGGCACTTTGGAGGACAACAATGGGGATGATGCCCTCATCCTGGGCAACGCTGTAGACCTCGGAGCGGCTGCGGCTGTGGCTGCGGCTGTAGGACAACAGATTCGAGAGGGGTTGGAAGGGAAGGCGTTGATCCCGCCAGGGAATGGAGGGCCGCCCCTGTTCATCCGGCTGCACCTCATCGACGGGAACATCCAGCATTTCCTCCACACCGTCGAGAGGAAAGGCGATCAGGGCTTTGTCGCTGACACACACCATCGCCTTGGAAATGCTTAAGGTAAGCGGCAGGCGGATGGTAAAAGTGGTGCCTTTGCCGCGCACGGAATCCA
>NZ_JANSIR010000125.1:621-9368 GCF_047462155.1 Synechococcus sp. OH2 | reverse complement strand
GTTGCGGCGCACCACATCCAAGCCAACCCCCCGCCCGGCCAGGTCGTCCACCTCGCTGGCCTCACGGCTGCTAAAGCCGGGGTGGAAGAGGACGTTGAATACTTCGTCTTCGGTTGCCTGCTCTGACAGCAGCCCCAGCCTTTGCGCCTTGGCCTTGATTTTCTCCACCGGGATGCCGGCGCCATCGTCGGCGACAACGATGATTGTCTGGTTGCCTTGGTAGAAGGCCCTGACGGTGATCTTGCCTTCAGGGGGCTTGCCCAAGCGGCGCCGCTCCTCAGGGGGCTCGATCCCGTGCACCAGGGCGTTGTTCACCAGGTGGGTCATCGGGTCGGAAAGCTCTTCCAGGATGGCTTTGTCGATGAGGGTGTCGCGGCCTTCCACCACCAGGCTGGCCTGTTTGCCCGTTTTGATGGAGAGATCACGGACGGCGCGGGGCAGGCGGTCGGCAATTTGCGCGAAGGGCACCATGCGCGCCCGGTTCAGGCCTTCTTGCAGTTGGGTGGTGACCTGGCGGAATTGGCGGGTGATCTGCTCTGCCTCATCCACCGCAAACTCGATGTCGGAGGAAGACTCGCGTACCCGCACGATGAGCTCAATGATCTCCTGGGCCAGAGTGTGGAAGGTCGTAAACTGATCCATCTCCAACTTGTCGAACTCTTGGCCTATGGAGTGCCCCACCCGCCCCCGAGTAGATTCCTCGCCGTTCCGGCCGAACCCCACCGTTGCCGCGCTGCTGCGGCTGGAGAACAGCGCCGCTTCCAGCAACGAGCGGTCGTACTGATCCCGCATGCGCTGGCCCAGCTCCCCTAGCTGTTGCACCCGGCCCAATAGGCCATCCAGAAACTGGCGCAGGCGAGTTTGGTTTTGCTCCATGCTGTTGCGGATGACCACCAGCTCTCCCACCAAGTTGTTGATGGAGTCAAGGTGGCGCACCTCCACCCGCATCACAGGGTTGCTGAGAGCAGATCGCCGTGGGGTCGGTGGGGTTGGGGTAGCCGGTGCCGTGGGGGCGGCTGTTGCCGGAGCGGGAGTTGCCGGGGCAGTGGCAACAGCGGGCGGAGAAGGCGCCGGCGCTGCTGCAGAGGCCTGGGGGGCAACCTCGAGATCGCCTAGGAGGGATTCCAGTTGGGCTGCGAAATCATCGGCGACCTCGCTGCTCACGGCTGCAGGGGATCCCACAATAGGAGCGATGACCTCTTCCAGCTCAGGCGGCACCGCTGGTTCGGCGGCATCGAAGAGGGCAGCCAAATCGTCCAAACTTGGGGCAGGAGAGGCTTCCGGCGCTTCTTCCTCCAAGGGCCGCATCTCATCTGGGGAAACGGTCGCGCTCTGGGCAGCCAAGAATTCATCCTCTGTGAACAGGCTTTCCAGTTGGCTGGCCAGATCGTCCTCTGCCGGCTGAGGATCCCTGTCCTGCTCTGGGGCAGCCACAAGCGGCTCGGGCAGGGACACTTCAGCCAGACTGCTTGCCTGGAAAGCTTCTGTGTTGCTTAGGGAGACGGCGGCGTCGGGGAGTAGGTCTTCTTGGGTGCTCGCCGCTTCAGCAAGGAACTGGCTCAGCTCATCCAGATCCACCTGGCCGTCGCCATCGGTATCCAGAGCCGAAAGGGATCCCCCAATCGCCGCACCTAGCCCTTCGGTATCAGGCTCCTCGGCAAAGAGAGCCTCGAGGCGGTCGAAGGACTCCGCGGGCTGCCCCTCCGGATAGAGAGCTCCTTCCTGAACCGGGAAGAGGTTCTCCAAAAGAGCCCAGTCCTGGGCTTCTGCCGCATCCCCAGTGCCCGGGGCGTCCTCCAGTGTCTCCCCGGCGAAGAGATCGGCTAGGCCCAGCTTCGCCCCCAGGTCTGGGGTTTCCGCTGCCGTCGGCTCATCGGAAGGGGCCAAGACGCTCTCCGGCGCAGCGGCAAATCCCTCCAAAGCAGGCGAAGATTCCTCAGCGAAGGGGTTTTCAAGCTGCTCAACTGCGGCCACGCCAAAGTCGGCGATGCCAAAAGAGAGTTCAGGAGCCGCCTCGAAAGATGTGGAAGGTTCGCTGGCTTCTTCTAGGCTCGACCAGGCCTGATCCGCTGCCGAGACAAGGCCCTCCAGGCTGCCTTCAGCAGCAGAGTCCAAAAATGTCAGGGATCCCGTCTCATCGGGAACAGAAAAGTCCTCAGGCCAGAGGTCGGCAGAGAACTCGGCCCGCAAGTCTGCTGCCGCCTCCCCATCCCCAGGGATCGGCTGGAGGGACGAAGACAACTCCTCTACCCAGAGATCTGCCTCCGGCCCACTGTCGGGAGCAGCCCCAAGGTCAGGCAACTGGGACAGCTCCTGCAGAGGAGAACTCTCTACTGCAAGCTCCTCGAGCTCGAACAAGGCCTCCACTCCGGCACTTGCAGCTTCGTCTGCAGCCGGGGCTTCCTCGAGGCTTGCCGCAGCAACTTGGGCCGCCAGAGGGACATCCCAGACGGCCTGACTTGTTTCCTCGGCCCCTCTCAGCTCGGTAGGCTCGACAGAGGCCAGCTCTGCTGCTGCTTCGTCCACTACTGCGGCAAACAGCTCCGCCAAATCCGTTTCCCCTCTCCCCTCTTCTGGGCTCAGCTCCTCGAACACCTGCGAGAAAGGCTCAGGGGAAGGAGGGATCAGCTCCGGCGGTGGCTCCTCAATATCGGATAGCTGCTCTGCGTTGGCAAACAGCTCGTCAAAGGCGGAGGAGGCTTCTGCTTCCAGACTTAAAGGAGTCGCTTCGAAGTCGCTTGAGCCAAAGCCTAGCCTGTCCTGCGACCCGTCGAGTACTGCTGCAGCTTCTTCCGGCGCGGCGACGCCCTCTTGGGCAAGGTCGGCGGCTGCTTGCCAGTCTTCCTCGGTCAAAGTCTCGGTGGACATCTCCGACCAGCTCAGCCCTGGGCTCTCCTCGCCTGCCAGGACACCGTCCATCTCCCAAGGGGACGGCGGCTGCCCGACCAGCAGATCCCAGGCCGCCTCCACGCTCTCCGACCCCTCCGCTTGCAGGGTTGCTTCGACGGGGGTCGCCTCTTCTGATCCAGGTTCCTGGCTCCCCTCGGCTGCAGAGGATTCTTCTGCCGGGATCCCAGCAGCCGCCCAGTCCGCTGGGGCAGCCGTGCTCGCGGGTTCACGGAAGAGTGGCTCTGGCTCTCCAACAGGGCCCAGGTCGAAGGAGGTGGGGATCCCTGGCTCCTCAAGGGCCGGCGGCACAGGGCGGAAGGCCAACAACTCAGAGGAGGGCTGGATGGTATGCGCTGCTCCGCTGGCCAGAGCCTGGTGAGCCTGTTTCAAATCTCGCAGAACCGGCAGAGCCAGTTGCCGCAAATCCTGGGCGGGATCCGCCAAGATCTCGCCAATTAGGCGGGCTAGGGCTGTCCAGCCACCCAGATCCACAGACTCAGCCTCTCCCACCTCCTGGAGCGATTGAACCAAGCTTTGCAAAGCGGGCCGCGTAGCTGGGTCATCGGGGCGTTTGAACAGCTCCAGCATCTGGCGCAACAGGGCTGGGATCCGCTGATGAACCACCACCTCCAAAGGATCTGGGGGTGCAGCGGGAGCCACAGGGTGAGCCAGTTGCTGCAATCCCGCCGAAGCCGCCACCTCTTCGGCTCTCCCCGCCAAGACAAGTTGCTGCCCTTGCTTCAAATCCCGCAAGGCAACCAACGCCAACGTTCGCAGATCGGCGTCGGGGTTGCCCAGGGCTTGCTCGAAGGTTTCGGTTAACTGTTGCCAGCCCACCAGATGATGCACTTGCCCGATCTGCTTGAGAACAGCATTGGCCGCCAGCAACTGCTCGCGAACGCCCGGCTGATCCCCGCGCTTGAACAGCTCCAACATCTGCCGCAACTGCTGCGGCACCACTTCCGCCATCTCTTGTTGTAGAGTGCGGGCTGCTGGTGGCGGGGGGGCAGCCGGAGCAGGTCTAGAGACAGGGCCAGCGCCGAGAAGGCTCTGAATGTAGTTTTCAGTCTCCTGAAAAACTGGCTCCAGTTCCGCCAGCGTCGAGTTACTGAACTCCTGGGTGAGACCGCGAGGGCTTTGCAGCTCGTCCAAAAGCGCCGTCAGCCCATCAAAAACTCGCAGCAGCAGCGTCTCCAAGTGCTGATCCACCGGCACTTCGCCCAGGCGAGAGCGAAACACGTTGAAGAAATCCTCTAGGCGGTGGGCAGTCTGCTGAATGCTGGTGAGGCCCAGCATGGCTGCTCCGCCTTTGATGGAGTGGGCAGCTCGGAACAACTCGTTGATCAGCTCAGGATCGCTCACGCTGTCCCGCAGGCTGAGGAGCCCCTGCTCGATCGTGGCCAAGTGGTCGCGGGCTTCTTCGATGAAGTAACTGAGGATCCGCTTTTGTGCTTCTTCATTCATGGCAGGAGGTTCCTCCTACAGCCCACAGGTACTCATATCAGTAGTAACAGATCGGACAGGGGAAGCTTTCCCATGCCCGAATTCTGCTTTGCGACAGAGGGATCCTGATGTCCCTCTGAAGCGCGGCAGCTTCCCATCGGGATCCTTGTCCCTAGGATGCCCGCGAACCGAGCAGATTTGCTCATTCATCCCCCACCCGGAAGCGACCGACAGAAGCTTGCAGCTCGCGAGCGATGCTCACCAACTGTTGCAGCGAGCTGGCTACCTTCTGCGCCTCCTCGGACGTCTCGTTGGCTGTCAGCGCCACTGACTGCATGAGATGGGCTACAGCGCGGGAGGTCTCTGTTTGTTGCACAGTAGCCTGAGAAATCGCCCGCACCAATCCGTCGATCTGGTGGCTGATCTCGATGATCTCATCCAGACTGTTTTTGGCCTGCTCGGCCCGCCTTGTTCCCTCTATAACCACCTGCGTCCCCTCCTCCATGGCTGTCATGACGTTGCTGGTTTCCGACTGGATCTGCAGCACAATCTGCTCAATCTCTTTTGAAGCCTTGGCGGCCCGGTCGGCCAGTTGTCGCACCTCATCCGCCACGATAGCAAAGCCTCGTCCCGCCTCGCCGGCCCGAGCGGCCTCAATACTGGCGTTGAGGGCAAGCAAGTTGGTGCGCGAAGCAATTTGTGAGATCAAAGCCACAATCTTGGAGATCTCCTGCGAGGATTCCGCCAAGCGTTTCACCTTGCGGGTTGTCTCTGCTGCCATTTCCCGAATTTCCAGGATGCTGGCCACCGTGCGATCCACCGCTTCTCCACCCCGGGCAGCCGCTTCTGTGGCCTGGGCAGTGACATTGGCTGCCTCGCGGGCGTTGTTGGCCACCTCTTGAATTGATTCCGTCATCTCCTGAATGGAGTTGAGGGAGTTGGAAATTTCCTCCGCCTGGCGCAAGGCGTCGGCAGAGAGGCTGCGGGCAAAGTCCTCATTCTGCAAAGCAGCGTCGTTGACAGCAGCGGCGGCCCGCTTCACTTGGATCACGATGTCCCGCAAGCTGCGGATGGTCAGGTTGAAAGAGTCAGCAACAGCGCCGAGGACATCGGCAGTGACCTCCGCCCGCACCGTCAAGTCTCCACGGGCTGCCCCCTCCACATCATCCAGGAGGCGAATTACCTGCCGTTGCAAGTCTTCCTTAGCTTGGCCTTGCTCGGCGGCCCGCTGGCTTAGATCGGCAAAATGGGCCTCAAGGGCGGCGGCCATTTGGTTAAAGCTGTTGGCCAAGCGACCCAACTCGTCATCCCCTCTCGCCTCTGCCCTTACGGAGTAATTCCCCTGGGCCAAGGCAGCGAAGTGACTGGACAACTCTTGGACGGTGGAGCGAATGTGTTTAGCACTGCTAGCTGCAAGTACAGCCCCAACTCCTGCGCCGACAACTCCCCCTCCAATGACCCCCCCAATCCAGCGAGCTCCCCCATTGGCCGGGATCCCAAGGCCGATGACCAAGCCAGCAGCCAAACTCACAGCTCCTTGGATCAGCGCCAGCGTCAACTGATTGGCCGTCAGTCGGCTAGGCAGTTCCTGCCCGGATAGGCTAGGGAGAGGAACAGTGAGCGTAGGCAGGCTTGGTACCGTTTTACCCGTCTCTCCTGTCTTGCCCTCCTCGGGATAAAAGGCCGCCGGCTCGCTGCCATCCATGCCGGCCAGTTCGCGATCCAGACGGTCCAGCTCATCGAGCTCGAAAGGGGCGGAGGCAACGCTGGTCGTGTCTTCTTCGGGGGCAGGGATCGGCTCACTCATGGGGGCAGCCAATTCTGTTGGCAAGCTCTCCTCTAGGGATCCCACCTCCTCTTCCGCAAAAGTGGGTAGGGAGAAGCCCATCTCCTCGGGAAAGTCCGCATCGCTAGCCAACTGCGTGATAGAATCGCTGCCTGAATCCTGGAGGTGCTGCTGGTCGAATTCGTTGAGGAAGGCAAAATCGTCATCGACTGCCGGGCCTGTCTGAGGCTGCTCCCTGCCTGCTTGCAAGTCGGTCCCGCCTGGAACCCTCAGTGGCGTTACCTGAGGGTTAGCGGGCAGCGGGTGAGAGAAGGCAAACGGATCCGCAGGCTCCAATTCTAGCCCTGTCTCAAAAGGAGCCGCAAAGCTTTCTTCCTCGCCAAAAGTCATCTCATCAGCGGCAAAGCCGTCGCTTCCCATCGAGAAGGGATCCCGAGCAAAGGGGTCGGCCTCTTGTTCCCTCATCGCCTCAAACTCAAACTGGGGAAAGGGAGCCGCCTCCTGCGCTTGAGGTGGGAACTCCCCTTGAGGTTGGAGGTTGCCTTCCTGCACCGGAGAGGGGACGTCCGCCAGCTCCGGCGCCATCTGCAACAGCTCCTCCAGGCCCCTGCGGGCCGACTCCAGCTCCTCAGGATCGCTGGCCGTCTTGAGGATGGTATCGTAGGTATGGCGGGCTTCCAGCAACTGCCCCGCTTGCTTCTGGGCCGAAGCCAGCAGCAACTTGACAGCAGTATCCTGCGGCTGAGCAGCGGCTACCTGGTTGAACAACCGCACTGCCTCGACGTAGTCTCCCTGCCAAAAGGCGACCATCGCCTCGGTAAAGTCTCTCTGATTGTTCGCGCTCGAAACCATGGACCCTCCTTTCCCTGCTTGGCTACCTCTGTTGCTGCTTCAACCCAAATGCCCAGAACTCACCCAACACCAACCCGCCCAAACCCTTTAGAGTTGTTGGGCTACAGATGGGTTACCTCTCCCAACTGGCTGCCCTGCTCCCAACAAAGAATGGGCTCTTGCCCTCCTTCCGTAAAACATTGGGGTAGCACAGCCATGCTCCCCGGCTGGCCTGGTGCAAATCTCTAGGGAACAAGATCGGCTCCATTCTTTCCATTGTGAATGGCTTTGGAAATTGACTACGATAGAAACTATACATTTCCGCATTTCTGCCGAACTGGCGGCTAGCCATTCCTCACCCCCAACGGTCGGATCTCAGGATGGCCGACTGATCCAGCAGCGGCAAGCGGGCTCCCGTCGCAGGCACCACCCATTCCCCTCGCAAGAAGGGAGCTATCGACTTAGGAGCCACGAGGACAGGCCGCACCGACTCAGTCTTCAGCCACTCCATGCCCACAATTAAATCCACAGCCAGGCCCATCAGCAAATCCTGTTGATCCATTACGGCCACCACAGGGAGCTCGGCGCGGTCGAGGTTGAGGGGCGGGCTGATCCCCAAAAACTGGCCCAGATCCGCAACCCAGATGATTTCGCCCCTCAAGTTCAGAGTGCCCAGCAGAACTGGGGCGACATTCGGCATGGGGGTAATTTTCTCGGGGCCGATGCTCATCACCTCCACAACCGATACCGCGGGCAACGCAAATTCCTCCCCAGTAGCAACCTTGAATTTTAGGAAAAGCTCTCCCTCAGGAGCCTCTATTTCCTGCAATTCTTGGGTCTCATCCCCCATCAATAAGTCCAGATCCCCCAGCATGACGCTCCCCCGTATTGATGGTCTGTGGAGAGGTGGCCACCGCTCCCTTGCCCAGGGCCTAGAGCCCTTTTGGGCTCTGCCGGAAAGCACAGAGGCAGGATGGGCGGTTCCTAGCCTCTCAGTAATTGCTTAATCGTACCCACCAGTTCCTGCGGCTGAAAAGGTTTGGCAATATAGGCATCCGCTCCCTGGCGGAGCCCCCAGTAGCGGTCGAACTCTTCCCCTTTGGAAGAACACATGACAATCGGGGTTTTTTGGGTGAGCGGGTCGGCTTTGAGGAGACGGCACACCTCGTAGCCATTCATACGCGGCATGACAATGTCAAGCACAATCAGGTCGGGTTTGTTTTGCTTCACCGCCTCTATGGCTTCCACCCCATCTCCCACCGTCATCACCTCGAAGCCGTTTTCCTGCAGCAACTTGCTGATCATCTCCCGCTGAGATTGGCTGTCTTCCACCACCAAGACGCGACTCATTTTTGTCTGGTCTCCTTGATCTCCCGCAACTGCTGTTTGATGGTAGCTAGTAGCTCTTGAGGCTTGAAAGGTTTGGTTACATAGGCATCGGCTTGATTGCGCTTAGCCCACTCGATATCAAAGGCTTGATCTTTGGTGGAACACACGACAATGCGGATGTGCTTGGTGCTTTCATCTCCCTTCACTTCCCGGCACACTTCGTAGCCATTCATGCGAGGCATGACGATGTCCAGCACCACCACGTCGGGCTTCTGCTGACGAATGATGTCCATCGCCTCTACACCGTCCATCGCGGTGGAGACTTCCAACCCGTTTTCGGAGAGCAGGTTGGCAATAGTCTCTAGGTAGGTACGGTTGTCATCCACCACCAGCACTTTGCTCATGGTCATCTCGCTCCTGTTGTGTTTTGCGGGTCTGGTCAAATCTAGCGGCTGCGTAAACTACCCGA
>NZ_JANSIR010000125.1:0-611 GCF_047462155.1 Synechococcus sp. OH2 | reverse complement strand
CTACGCGCCGCTGACGCGAAGGGTAGCCCTGCAGTTGGCAAGCCAACCCCGGACCTCCAGGCCGGTTTACAGCGGCCCCCAAAAAGGGCAATCCCGTTAGCACCGTTGAGATCTGCATCCCCTTCCCAGCCACAGGCCGGGTTGACACAACGAAAACGCTTCCCTTCCCGTTGCCCAAGCCACAAACACCGGTGACAAGTTTGCGAAGGGTAGGCAGGCGATACTAACACCACCTTCACCCCCGCTCTTGCTGCCTTGTCCTCCAGAAACTGTCTCCACTGGGAGAACGCCCCTCGCGCTAGCGGGCCGTAGGCCTCACTGTTTGCCCGCCGCCACTCGACTGTACTACGCGACTGTCGGTTGGTACGTTCTCTCATCCCAGTTAAGCCCTCCAAGGCAATGAGGCTGCAGGTAGCTTTGGCCCTAGCAACAATCGCTAAGGACTCCGTCCCGCTGACGCGAGTGGAGATGCAGTGGTTCACCCAAGTTTGAAAGCGCCTCTCCCGACCAGACAGCCGTTGCAGCAGCTCCCGAAATCTCCGTCGAGAACTGCGTGGGCCCTGACTGGCCTTGCGTTGCAGAGCCGCTCTCAAGCGGGAGTAGTGGTCTCT
>NZ_JANSIR010000124.1:24653-25065 GCF_047462155.1 Synechococcus sp. OH2 | reverse complement strand
GGAGAGCGAGATTTCCGCTGGGCCAAGCTAAGCAGGGCTGACCTGAGCGAGGCCAACCTGAACCAGGCCAAGCTGAGCGGGGCCGACCTGAGCTGGGCCGACCTGAGCTGGGCCGACCTGAGCGAGGCTGACCTAAGCAGGGCCGACCTGAGCGACGCCGACCTGAGCGGGGCCAACCTGAGCAGGGCCAACCTGAACCAAGCCAAGCTGAGCGGGGCCTACCTGAGCTGGGCCTACCTGAGCGGGGCCGACCTGAGCGAGGCTGACCTAAGCAGGGCCGACCTGAGCAGGGCCAACCTGGGCAGGGCCAACCTGGGCAGGGCCGACCTGAGCGAGGCTGACCTGAGCGAGGCTGACCTGAGCGAGGCTGACCTAAGCTGGTGGGCCAACCTGAGGTGGGCCGACCTGAGCA
>NZ_JANSIR010000124.1:24222-24643 GCF_047462155.1 Synechococcus sp. OH2 | reverse complement strand
TCGCCTTCCCCTCCGACAGCTTGGAGATGTCCGAGCAAGGTATGAAGCCGGAGAGCGAGATTTCCGCTGGGCTGACCTGAGCGGGGCCGACCTGTGGCAGGCCAACCTGAGCGGGGCCGACCTGAGCAGGGCTGACCTGAGCCAGGCCAAGCTGAGCGGGGCCAACCTGAACCAGGCCAAGCTGAGCGGGGCCAACCTGAACCAAGCCAAGCTGAGCGGGGCCAACCTGAGCCAGGCTAAGCTGAGCAGGGCCGACCTGAGCGGGGCCAACCTGAGCGGGGCCAACCTGAACTGGACCAACCTGAACTGGACCAACCTGAGCGGGGCCAACCTGAGCCAGGCTAAGCTGAGCAGGGCCGACCTGAGCGGGGCCAACCTGAGCGGGGCCAACCTGAACTGGACCAACCTGAGCGGGGCCAGG
>NZ_JANSIR010000124.1:23942-24212 GCF_047462155.1 Synechococcus sp. OH2 | reverse complement strand
ACCAGGCCAAGCTGAGCGGGGCCAACCTGAGCGGGGCTAACTTGATCTTGGCCAAGCTGAGCGGGGCCAACCTGAGCCAGGCTAAGCTGAGCGGGGCCGACCTGAGCGGGGCCGACCTGAGCAGGGCCAACCTGAGCAGGGCCAACCTGAGCAGGGCCAACCTGAGGGAGGCTGACCTGAGCGAGGCTGACCTGAGCGAGGCTGACCTGAGCGGGGCCGACCTGAGCGGGGCTAACTTGATCTTGGCCAAGCTGAGCGAGGCCAACCTGA
>NZ_JANSIR010000124.1:10133-23932 GCF_047462155.1 Synechococcus sp. OH2 | reverse complement strand
CTGAGCGAGGCCAACCTGAACTGGGCCAACCTGAGCGGGGCCAACCTGAACTGGACTAACCTGAACTGGACCAACCTGAGCAGGGCCAACCTGAGCAGGGCTGACCTGAGCAGGGCTGACCTGAGCAGGGCCAACCTGTGGCAAGCCAACCTGAGCGAGGCCAACCTGAACTGGGCCAACCTGAGCGGGGCCAACCTGTGGCAAGCCAACCTGAGCGGGGCCAACCTAAGTGGAGCCAACCTGAGCGAGGCCAACCTGAACTGGGCCAACCTGAGCGGGGCCAACCTGTGGCAAGCCAACCTGAGCGGGGCCAACCTAAGTGGAGCCAACCTGAGCGAGGCCAACCTGAGCGGGGCCGAGCTGAGCAGGGCGGACCTGAGGGGAGTGAATCTTCAGGGATCCAACTTGTTCTGGGCCAGGTTGAGGGGATCCCTGCTCTCTGCCGAGACGCAGATGGATCCCAAGTGGCGGCTGGTCTGGGAAATTGTCAACGGTCAGGCGAATGTCAAGAACCTGAGCGGGGCCGACCTGAGCAGGGCCAACCTAAGTGGAGCCAACCTGAGCGGGGCGGCCCTGAGCAGGGCTGACCTGAGCGGGGCCAACCTAAGTGGAGCCAACCTGAGCGAGGCCGACCTGAGCGGGGCCGACCTGAGCGGGGCCAACCTGAGCGGGGCCAACCTGAGCGGGGCGGACCTGAGCGGGGCTAACTTGATCTTGGCCAAGCTGAGCGGGGCCGACCTGAGCGGGGCCGAGCTGTGGCAAGCCAACCTGAGTGGGGCCGAGCTAAGGGGAGCAAACCTGGACGGCACGGATCTGAGAGGAGCAAACCTAAAGGGCGCAAAACTAAGTCCCGGCTGGGATCGATTTGTCGACTTGAGCGGGGCCATCCTCCCCGACGGAACTATCCATCCCTAGGCGGATCCCTTTGCTAGACTACCCACAGCGTCGCCCCTTGGGTTTTGTGGATTGATTGAGTTGGACAAAGCCTTTGGCGGCGTCAACAGTAAGTTTTCAGGGGATGCGGGCACCGGCAAGCGGGTCTTCGGCAGCGCCTCCATCCAACGGCCTCCCAAGACCAACAACTTGTGCAGGACTCCTAAGTTCTCCGGCTAGGGCAGCTCTACCGAGGTAGGCTTAGAAGCATAAGTTAGGCCCCAGCCCAACTTCTCGCGCATGACGCGGAAGAACTCCGGTCGGCGGAGGCGAATCAAATCTGTCCAGTAGGGGGCGCGGACAACGCGGATTTGGTCTTCTGGCAGGATGTAGCAGCCGGCATTGCCGTCGGCTACCAAAACCAGCGGTTGGGGGCTGGCGGGGCTGATCCACACCTCTTCCGAATCGGGAAAAACCAGAGCCCGTGAGGCCATTGAGTGGGGACAGATAGGGATCAACTGCAACACCGGCAGACTGGGAGTGATGACAGGCCCTCCCGCCGAAAGGGCATAGGCCGTCGAGCCAGTGGGGGTGGCTAAAATGATGCCGTCGGCAGCTACATCCAAAGGTGAGTGCTCCCCAATGGTTACTTCAAAGTGGCACATGCTGGTCAAGGGCTCGCGGTGCAGCACCATTTCATTGAGGCTGAGCACCTCCCAGCGCAACTCATGGCCGCGGTAGGCCTGCACCAGCAGCATGCTGCGGCGATCTAGGATGTACTCGCCGGCAATGGCTGCCTTGGCTGCCTCTTCTAGGTGGCTGAGGTAGGTCTCCGTCAGAAAGCCCAAGTGGCCAGTGTTCACGGCCAGCAAAGGGATCCCTTTGGGGGCCAGTTGCCGGGCTGCTGCCAAAACAGTGCCATCTCCCCCCAGCACCACGGCAAACTTCATGCTTTCGTCAAAGCCGGCGGGGGCCAAGCTGTCCACCTTCGTCAGGCAGACGGGACTACTGGGCTTGGCGTAGCCGAGAATGCCGCCCCAGTTGGGGGCAACACAGACCTCCCAGCCCTGTTCTTGAAACCAGCGGGCCAAGGTTTCGCTGCTGCGCCTGGCGGCGGGCTTGGCGTCGTTGTAGAGGATCCCAACTTTGGGCTTGCTCATGGGGCAGTGGTGAGGCAGAGGGTGCCAAAACTTTATCAGTTCTGGAATAGCTGCAGCAAAAAGTAGCTAGCCCCAGGGTTCTACCCAGATCCCTTGCCTTAGAATCGGGCTGAAAGGGCTCCCCAGATTAGGTCTGTGTTTGCGTTGGTCTGGACAGGCTGAGGGGAGTGGAGATGCATTGCCAACCCCGTTCTCACCCCATGCAAGCCTGTACCCTGATTGCCCGCGCCAAGATCAATCTTTACCTGGAAATCCTCGGATCCCGCCCCGATGGCTATTCCGAGGTGACTATGATCCTGCAGAGCATTGCTTTGGCAGATCGCGTGCGTCTCCAGCGCCGTGCCCACGGCATCCACCTAATCTGCAGCCACCCGGAGGTGCCGGCAGATGGCCGTAACCTAGCCTACCAAGCGGCTGAGCTGCTGCAAAAGGAATGTCAGGCCGATCTGGGAGTGGAGATCCAGCTGGAAAAACAGATCCCAGTAGCAGCGGGCTTGGCGGGCGGCTCAGCGGATGCGGCGGCAGTTTTGGTGGGACTCAACCAGCTCTGGGGCTTGGGCCTAACGGTAGGAGAGCTCCAGAACTTGGCCGCGCGTCTGGGATCCGATATTCCCTTCTGCGTACAGGGAGGGACGCAGCTAGCCACGGGGCGGGGAGAAGTTTTACAGCCCCTGGCCGACTGGGAAGGGATCCCCCTGCTCTTGGCCAAGCCCCGGCATCTAGGGGTTTCCACCGCCTGGGCCTATCAGGCCTTTCGCACTCGCACTGCCGCTTCCTTACCTTCTGTCGCGTCCTCCTTGCCGAGCTTGCCCCAGGTGCTGGCTGCTCTGGAGCAGCGGGATCTGCTGGCCTTGGCCCGCAGTTTGCGCAACGATCTGGAACAGCCGGTTTTGGCGGAGTACGCCATTGTGGGAAAATTGCGCCAGGCCTTGCTTGAGGCAGGGGCATGGGGGGCCTTGATGTCGGGCTCGGGGCCGACGGTGTTTGGGATCATGCCCAGCCTGGAATTGGCCGCCCAAGCCCGCGACAGCCTGCGTCGCCACTTTCCGGAGGTGGATTTCTGGGTAACCCAATCTGCTCCCACCGGCATTTTGCTCGAGCCGGATCCCCAGCCGCTTGACCCCCCCTAGAGGTGCCCGCTAGCTTGGCTGGGAAAAGGGCCCTGGCCGCCCCTGCCTTGGCAAACCTTAGAATTAAGAGAAATTAAGAAAGATCGGCTTGGCCGCGGGCTAGAGAGGAAGATGAGCGAAAGAACGCTTTTTGACAAAGTCTGGGACGCCCATACGGTGCGGGTTCTGCCCTCGGGGCAGACGCAGTTGTTTATCGGCCTGCACCTCATCCACGAGGTGACCAGTCCCCAGGCTTTTGCCATGCTGCGGGAGCGCCATCTGCCGGTTCTCTTCCCGGAGCGCACCGTGGCTACAGTGGATCACATCATTCCCACGGACAACCGGACGCGGCCCTTTGCGGATCCCTTGGCGGAGGAGATGATCCAGGAGCTGGAGCGCAACTGTCGCCAATATGGCATCCGCTTTTACAACAGCGGCTCCGGTCGGCAGGGGATCGTGCATGTGATTGCGCCGGAGCAAGGGCTGACGCAGCCAGGGATGACCATTGCCTGCGGCGATAGCCATACTTCTACCCACGGCGCCTTTGGGGCGATTGCCTTTGGTATTGGCACCAGCCAGGTGCGGGACGTGCTGGCCACCCAAACCTTGGCCCTGTCTAAGCTCAAGGTGCGCCGTATCGAGGTCCAGGGCAGCCTGGGGCCAGGAGTTTACGCCAAGGATGTTATCCTGCACATCATCCGCAAGCTGGGGGTCAAAGGCGGGGTGGGCTACGCCTACGAGTACGGCGGCAGCACCATCGAGGCAATGAGCATGGAGGAGCGCATGACCCTCTGCAACATGTCCATTGAAGGGGGAGCCCGCTGCGGCTACGTTAATCCCGATGCGGTAACTTTTGAGTACCTAAAGGGACGGGAGTTTGCTCCTCAGGGATTCGACTGGGAGGAGGCAGTGGCCTGGTGGAAAAGCTTAGCCAGCGACGCCGACGCTGTCTATGACGACGTGGTGGTGTTTCAGGCCTCTGAGATTGCCCCCACGGTAACTTGGGGGATTACCCCCGGCCAGGGTATTGGGGTGGACGAGCGGATCCCTGCTCCCGAGGAGCTGCCAGAAAGCGAGCGGGAGCTGGCTAGGGAAGCCTATGCCTACATGGGTTTGCGGCCTGGGGATCCCATTGTGGGCACGCCAGTGGATGTCTGCTTCATTGGCAGTTGCACCAATGGCCGCTTGAGTGACTTGCGGGAGGCGGCCAAGATTGCCAAAGGACGGCGGGTAGCACCTGGAGTGAAGGCGTTTGTCGTGCCTGGCTCGGAGCGCGTCAAGCAGGAGGCAGAACGCGAGGGCCTGCGCGAGATCTTTGAGGCGGCAGGGTTTGAGTGGCGGGATCCCGGCTGCTCCATGTGCTTGGCCATGAACCCAGACCGCCTGGTAGGCCGGCAAATAAGCGCCTCTTCTTCCAACCGCAACTTCAAGGGCCGTCAGGGATCCCCCACGGGACGCACCCTGCTGATGAGTCCGGCCATGGTGGCGGCAGCGGCAGTAAGCGGCAAAGTGGTGGACGTGCGGGAACTGCTCTAGCCAACCCTCCCCTAGCAGGGTGAGCCCGTGCCACCAAGCTTGCTTTCTGGGAAGGGCTAGGACTGCAGCAGCGGGTAGAAGTGCCCTACCGGCCCTTGTCCTGCACCGATGGCCAGAGGATGCCGCAGGGCGTCGGTAACATAGGCCTTGGCCGCCAGTGTTGCCGTCAGGGGATCCTTTCCCCAAGCCAGTTGCGCCGCAATGGCTGCCGAGAGGGTGCAGCCGGTGCCGTGGGTGTGACGGGTGGGGATGCGCTCGCTTTTGAGGACCTCCAGCCGCTCGCCGTCAAACCACACATCCACCCCCTGCAGTTCCCCTGGCATACCTCCCCCCTTGACGAGTACAGCCTTACAGCCCAGGGCGTGGATGCGGCGGGCCGCTTCCTCCATATCCGCCAGCAACTGCAGCTCCATCCCTGCCAAAATCTGAGCCTCGTAGCGGTTGGGGGTAACGACCTGAGCCAGAGGGATCAGCCGCTCGCGGATGGCCTGGATGGCATCCTCCGCCAGCAGCTTGGCCCCCGTGCGGGAGACCATCACCGGATCCACTACCAGCGGCTGCAGCGCCCAGTGTTCCACCTGGCGGGCCACCTCCCGCACAATCTCGGCATTGAGCAACATGCCGGTTTTGATCCCTTGCACCCCAATGTCTTCCACTACCGCCTCAATCTGGGCAGCCACCGCCTCCGGGGGTAGGGGATCCACTCGCTTAACCCCCAGGGTATTCTGGGCAGTTACGCAGGTAAGGGCAGAAGTGCCGTGAACGCGCTGGAAGGCAAAGGTGCGCAGATCCGCTTGAATGCCTGCTCCGCCGCCGCTATCGGAGCCGGCGATGGTGAGGGCCACAGGGGGACGCTGCTCGGCCAAAGTTGGAGCTAGGGCCGCTTCAGGTTTGGAGACAGACATGGCAACTGCCGGGGGTACCACTAGCCATTTCTATAGCCTAAACCCAACTCCCCTCGTCCGTGGTAGCCACCACCTCCACCCAAACCCTCTCCCCCTCCACCGCCGTCAGACTCCAGCGCAGGAGGCGGGCTGGCTGCCCCAGCTCTTGGGTCACTTGTTGGAGAAGGGATCCCTCCAGTTGAGACGCAGAAAGCGGCAAACTTAGTGGCAAAGCTAGACGCAGAAAATGGAGCTTCACAGCTTGGAGATACTTGATGCTAGACCAGGGCTAGGAGCCAAACTGCAAGCGGTAAACCTCCTCCTCTTGATCCGTTTCCACCTCCAAGTCGGAGGTAGGGTAGGCTACGCACAGCAGAACAAAGCCCTGAGCCTTGAGTTCCGGCCCGATCCCCATTGCGTCAGCCTGGGCTACGGATCCCGACTTTAGCCGCCCCGCACAGGTGGTGCAGACTCCCGCCTGGCAAGAGGAAGGTAGCTCCAGGCCGTGCTCGAGAGCTGCCTGTAAAACCGTCTGATCCGCCGCGGCAGGAAACTGGTAGGTCTGGCCCCGATGATGGACAGTGATCTGGTAAACCATAGCGAACCTCAAGAACCCACCTGTGAAGGGGTGTGAACCACCGTCAGCGTCTGCGGCTGGCGCATTTTCTTTATCCGAGCCTCGATCTTCTCAGCCCCCTCCGCCTTTAGGTCGGCGATGTAGTGGCTTTTGTGCGCTTCCGCTTCTTTCTCGCTGGCGAAGGGGCCGTAGTAGTAGGTGCAGTCGTCGGTGGTGATCTCAACCCAGACCGTTAAGCCACGCAGCTTATCCAACAGCCAGACCAAAGGGTTGCCCACGGAATCCATCCCCCCTATTAAGCGCAAAGGATGACTCAGGATCTTTTGCAATCACCTAGATTCTACTGCCTTCGTTGAGGATTTGTTGAGAAATGTTTCGACCTCGGTGCGTTTGAGCTGGTGGGGGGAGCGCTGCCGGTGGATCTCATAAAGGGCGATGCCTGCTGCCACCGAGGCATTTAAGCTCTCGGTGCGGCCTGCCAAGGGAATCGACAGCAGTTGGTCGCAGTGGCGCTGGGTGAGTAGGCTGATGCCTTCCCCTTCGGATCCAATTACCAAGGCAACGGGTCGGCGAAAGTCGGCACTATAGACAGGGACAGCCCCCTGGCTGGTGGTGCCATAGACCCAAAACCCCTGTTCTTTAAGATATTCCAGGGCGCGGTTTAAGTTCACCACCCGCGCCACCGGCAGGGTAGAGAGGGCCCCCGCTGCCACCTTCATCACTGTCGCCGTGACGCCTGCCGCCCGCCGCTGTGGGATCACCATCCCCTGCATGCCAAACGCCTCCACGCTGCGGGCAATGGCCCCCAGGTTGTGGGGATCCTGGATCCCGTCTAGCACCACCAGCACCGGATGGGGGCCGGACTGCCGGCTCTGTTCCACCAGCTCTTCCAGATCCACGTAGCGGTAAGGGGTGGCCTGGGCGGCGATCCCCTGATGGTTGGCTCCGGCGGTGAGAAGGTTTAGCCGCTGGGGAGACACCTCATCGATGACGGTACCCCGTGCTTTGGCTTCTTCCAACAAAGACAAAAATTGCGGGCTGTAGCGCAACCGCGGCAGTACCCACACTCGGTTAAGGGTGGCCTGGCTTCTCAGCGCGGCCAACACGGTTTGGCGACCGTAGATGATCTCTTGTTCAGGTTCGGCTTCGGGATCCCAGTTAACCTGAAGCGCCTCTTCCTCTGGACTAGCAACAGGAAGGCTGGGATCCGACTGGGGGCGTTCCTGCTCAGCCTTGCGACGAAGCGGCTTTACGGGCGGCTCTTGCGCCGCCGGCTTGGGATGGGGAAGAAGGCTGCCATCGCGGCGTTTAGGCCGCTCACGCTTGCCAACGGGCTGCCCCGCCCCTCGCCGCTGCAGCTTGTCCCGGCGAGACAGCCGTACAGGAGGTTTGCGCTGGGAAGGCTTGGGCATGGGCGGAGAAGGGTGCAGAGTAAAAGCTGATCCTAACCTTCCCCCTCGCCTATCGTCTCGGCCAAAACATCGGTGAGAGCGAGAATGTGGCGTAGCCGCTCAGGATCGGTGAGGTAGAGGTAGCCCAAGATGGTTTCCAGGCCGCTGGCATTTTGGTAGTCGGCCAAGGGCAAGTGCCGGGGTGGACGACCGCAGCCGTTGCGGCCCCAGCGGACGATCTCCCGCTCTTCAGAGCTGAGATAGGGCAAAAGCGCCAACAGCAATCTGGCCTGAGCAGATCCGCGTACCCGCCTCACCACCTGCCGATGGTAAAGCTCTGGCCGGGTGGGAGGAAACAACTGCTGCCGTCGCACGTGCAGTTCGTAAATGGCATCCCCCAGGTAGGCCAGGGCTGCAGGTGACAGGCGACGGATCTCAGCCAAAGAGAAACTTGCAGAGGTGGGATCGGACAGTAGATCGCTCACGACAGCTTACAACAACTATTTGGAGCACTGCCTAGAACCGCTGCCGTCGGTTCATAGCAAATTCGAGACTCCACTGGCTGGTTCAGTCTATGCTAGGGCAAGCTTCCTGCCTTTTGCCAGTCTTCCTGCTGCCCGGAAGAGGCCCTCAAAGACGTCGTAGATGAGGGGATGGACTAGAGAGGAAACCGCTTAGCCGAAATTGGGGAATAACAGATCTCCATTGAGCAAAAGCAGATAGGCGACAATTGCCCCGCCCATGCCCCCTATCAAAAAGCCGGCGGCCAGCTCGCTCCAGGATTGGGATCCCTGCACTGGCCCGTTGTTGCGCTGCGGGGAGACGGTGCCGTAGAGAGAGAGAGCTGCCGTCATGATCAAGATCAGGCCACAGGCTCCCAGGAAACCGCTCAGCAGGCCGATGGGCTCGCCGCGCAGCGGCCCCAGCTTGGCAAAAGGTCCCACTAACCAATAGCCGTGGGCCATGCCAATTTCCAAACCCCGCCAAACAGGGCTTACTCTCGGCCGGTTAATGGGCAGCCAATCTAGGAAAAGGCGGACGGCAGGAGCATGGTTGATTGGCGTCCAGAAATCGCCAATCTGCGGATCCCCTTCCGGAACGGCGATATATCCCCTATTGGGGGAAACGGTATCGGCAGTGGGTTCAACCATGTCGGCAACTCTGGTTCCAGTGCAAAAAGGGTTAGAAAAATCTCAAATTCCAAAAAGTCTAAAAGACCAGGGATCCCTGTGGGTGTTGTTGCCGCCGCTAGGGATCCCTGGCTTGGGGGTTCAGAACGTCAAAATGTCGGGGAAGAAGCGGTTGATCTCAATGAACAGGGCAAAAACGAAGCTGGAAAACAAGATAAAGGCCACCGGAGCCGTGGTAAGAAACTTGGTGAAATCAGCCATACATACCTCTCAAGTCGGATAGGTCAAGCTAAGCCAAAAGCAGAGGAGAAGCTCCTTCTTCAGCGAGGAGAGATGGGCACGGCCTCTTCCGGCTCCTGAATTTCGCCGCTGGCAATTTCCTTGAAAGCAGCGGCAGGCCAGGCTAAAGCCGTGAGGAAACAGCGCAGTGCCAGGGGGACGTCGATGATGCTTTCTTTCATCTCCGGCTCGTCGCTATTCCGGACAGCAATCAGGTAGGAGCGCCCAGCCCAGCCCAACCAGCCGGCAATGTAGAGGAAAAGTAAGCCAGGGATGAGAAACTCACCGGCATGGCTCCAGCGGCCATCGGTAACCAGGTGGGGCAAGCCTTCCTCGCCACAGAGCAGCTTGCTGTAGCGTTCAAAGCGCTTCGTGGTTTGGGCCAACTTTTGCTGGTAAAGGGGAGCTAGGGAAGGGCTGGCGTTGAGGATCTTCTCTTCGAGGCTGCTCAGGCGTTCGTTCATGAGGGCCTGAAAAGCGGGAACTTCGCTGCAAGGCTTCAGACCGATCAAGGGCTCTGCCTGCACAGCCTGGGCGAGGCCAAGCGCCAGGCAAAGGGCCAACAGGAGACTCAAAAGGGTTCGCATAGCAGGATGTGTCCTTGAGCTAGGGGTCTAGGTCTGTCTAAATGTGCAGGAATGCTAAGTGCAGAAACGGGCACTAAACGGTTAGTATCATACTCCCGAGCGCCTCACCTCGATGGATCCTGAGTTTTAGCCCACACAATTCTTAAGGATCCTGAAGCGTTCCCAACCCTTTTCCCCCACTTGCTCTCCCATGGCCCGCGTCCTCGCTATCGAAACCAGTTGCGACGAAACGGCTGTGGCGGTGGTGGAGGCGGAGCCGAGCTGGCCAGCCTTTGCCCCGCGGCAGCTTAGCTCTGTGGTGGCTAGCCAGATTGACCTCCATGCGGCCTACGGGGGCGTGGTGCCGGAGGTGGCCTCCCGCCGCCACGTGGAAACTCTGCCCTTTGTGCTGGAATCAGCCCTGCAGCAGGCCGGGCTGGGCGTGGCCGAGGTGGATGCCGTTGCCGTCACCTGTGCGCCGGGTCTGGTGGGATCCCTGCTGGTGGGGCTGATGGCGGCCAAGACCTTGGCCCTGCTCTACAACAAACCTTTGATCGGGGTGCACCATCTGGAGGGCCACCTGTTCAGCGGCTTTTTGGCCACCGCCGATTTGCACCCTCCCTGCCTCTGCCTTTTGGTTTCAGGGGGCCACACCAGCTTGATCTGGATGAAGGACTACGGGGAGTACCAGACGATGGGCCGCACCCGTGACGATGCTGCCGGCGAAGCCTTTGACAAGGTGGCGCGGCTGTTGGGGCTGGGCTATCCGGGCGGGCCGCCGATCGACCGCTGGGCGCAACAAGGGGATCCCAACCGCTTCCCCCTGCCCGCGGGCAAGCTGGATCACCCCTACGACACCAGCTTCAGCGGCTTGAAGACGGCGGTGCTGCGCCTGGTGCAACAGTTGCAGCAGGAAGGCCGGGAACTGCCCGTGGCCGATATTGCTGCCAGCTTCCAGGCCTGCCTCACCCGCGGGCTGACCGAAAAAGCGGTGGCCTGTGCCGAGGCGCTGGGCCTCTCGACCCTGCTGGTTACAGGGGGGGTGGCCGCCAACCGGGAGCTGCGAGCTCGCCTGCTGGAAGCGGGCCGACCCAAGGGCCTGCGGGTGATCATCCCGCCTGTTGCCCTCTGTACCGACAACGCCGCCATGATCGGGGCAGCCGGCCTCTGCCACTGGCTGCGGGGAGAGATCTCACCCCTGGATCTGGGCGTAGCTTCGCGCCTGCCCCTGGAAGAGATCCCTGCCCTCTACGGCAAGGGGGGCAGAGATTACCGCGAGGTGCTAACGGGTTCTGCCGTTGCCCTCTGACGTTGCCGCACCTCGAGGTAGATGAGCAGGGCGTTGATGTCGGCGGGGTTGACGCCGCCAATGCGAGCGGCCTGGCCCACCGTCAGGGGTCGGACGGCCGCCAGTTTCTCCCGCGACTCTTTGGAGAGGGTGGGGATGGAGTGGTAGTCCAGATCGGGGGGCAGGGGGCGGTGGTACTGCTTGCTCACCTGCTCAATTTGGTTCTGCTGCCGCTGGATGTAGCCGCTGTATTTGACGGCAATTTCTGCTGCCTCCTGCTCAAAGGGATCCAGCTCCTCATTGCCCAAGCCCAGCTCCAGCAGGTCGGCGTAGTGGATCGGGTTGCGGCGCAGGATCTCGGCCAGCGTGGCGGATCCTTTGATCCCCTGGCCGGTCAATTGGCTGAGGTGGATCCCGGCGGGGTCGTGGGCCTTAACCCGCTGGGTTTCCAGGCGCTCGATCTCGGCGGCAATGCGGGCTTGCTTGGCCTGGAAAAGAGACCAGCGGCGGTCGTCGATGAGGCCCCATTCCCGCCCCAGGGGGGTGAGGCGTTGGTCGGCATTATCGGCGCGCAGGATAAGACGGTATTCGGAGCGGCTGGTGAGCATGCGGTAGGGCTCCCGCAGCTCTTTGGTGCAGAGGTCGTCGATGAGGGTGCCGATGTAGCTGGACTCGCGCGGCAGCGTCACCAGCGGCTTGCCCTGCACCAGGCGGGCGGCATTGATCCCGGCTATGAGCCCCTGGGCTGCCGCCTCCTCGTAGCCGGTGGTGCCGTTAATTTGGCCGGCGCAGAACAGCCCCTGCACTTTTTTGGTCATTAGGGTGGGGTAGAGCTGGGTAGCCGGCAGATAGTCGTATTCCACGGCGTAGGCAGGCCGCAGCATCACGCACCGCTCCAGGCCAGGCAAGGAGCGCAACATCTGGATCTGGATTTTCTCCGGCATCCCCGTCGAGAACCCCTGGATGTAGAGCTCCGGCAGATCCCGCCCTTCCGGCTCGATGAAAATTTGATGGCTTTCCTTGTCGGCGAAACGGACGATCTTGTCTTCGATGCTGGGGCAGTAGCGGGGCCCCTTAGCCTCCACCCAACCGCCGTAGACCGGGGTCTCGTGGAGATTTTCGCGGATGATGCGATGGGTCTCCGGCGTGGTGCGGGTGAGGTAGCAGTCCATCTGCTCCCGCGGCACCCACACCTCCGGGTCGAAGCTAAACCAGCGCACGTCGGGATCCCCTGGTTGCCGCTCCATCACGGAAAAATCGACGCTGCGGCGATCCACACGGGCAGGGGTGCCGGTTTTCAGCCGGCCCGTCTCAAAGCCCAGTTGGCGCAGGGTGTCGGTCAGGCCTTCGACGGCAAATTCCCCCGCTCTGCCGGCAGGTTGCCAGTGGCGGCCAATCCAGATGCGCCCCCCCAGAAACGTGCCCGTGGTCAGGATCACCGCCCGACAGCCGAAGACACTGCCAAAGTGGGTAACCACGCCCACCACCTCATCGTTGCGCCCCAGCACCAGGTCGGTGACGGTGCCCTCGCGAAGGGTCAGGTTGGGTTGGTTTTCCACCACCGAGCGCATCACCCGCGCGTACTCCCGCTTGTCGGTTTGCGCCCGCAAGGCCCACACCGCCGGCCCCCGCGAGCGGTTGAGGATCCGCTTCTGTAAATAGGTGCGGTCGGTAACCTTGCCCATCTCGCCGCCAAGGGCGTCGATTTCGTGCACCAGTTGCGACTTGGCCGGGCCGCCCACGGCGGGGGTACAGGGCTGCCAGGCAATCTTGTCCAGGTTCAACGTCAGCATCAAGGTATTGCAGCCCAAGCGTGCTGCCGCCAAGGCCGCTTCACAGCCGGAATGCCCCCCACCCACCACGATCACGTCGTAGTAGTCGAGAAAATCCACGTTGTCTCGTCCAACTTTGAGCATCGGATTGCCCCTTGCTGGCTACCGGGATCCCCTATCCCAATTGGGTTGTTACAGCTTGTTTCTCCAGTCTAGCGATGGATAGAGGGCTATCCCCACATCTCGGCAAGAGGAAAAGGCTCCTTGGCCAGACCCCCACCAGTTTGCCGCCCCGAGGCTGCCCAAACCGGCTAGGATCTCGCTCTCCCCAGTCGAATCTAATCCAGACTATTTTAGTCGGATTTGGTTGACGGGATAGATCGGGGGTGATAAGATGGCCCCCGACGATGGGTAAACAAGATCCAGCCCTTTCTCCTGCCTGAGGCTCCCTATGACGCAAACCCTTTCCCAACGCCCGCTCGTGCCTGCCGCTGCCCCGGCGGCTCCTGCCCTGCGCAACCCCCAGGTGAGCTTCAGCCGCTTGCGCTGCCGCGAATGTGGGGCTGAGTACGAGCCGGTGGCTAAGCACGTGTGCGACCTGTGTTTTGGCCCCCTGGAAGTGGTCTACGACTACGACTGGCTCAAGGGCACCGTCAGCCGGCAGAGCATCCAGGCCGGGCCGCTGTCCATCTGGCGCTATCGGCCTTTTCTGCCGGTGGTTTCGGAGCGGCCCATCGATGTGGGCACCGGCATGACGCCTCTGGTGAAGGCGGAGCGGCTGGGCCGGCGGTTGGGGTTGAAAAACCTCTACATCAAAAATGACGCCGTCAACATGCCCACCCTCAGCTTTAAGGATCGGGTGGTGTCGGTGGCCCTAACCCGCGCCAAGGAGCTGGGCTTTACCACCGTTTCCTGCGCCAGCACGGGCAATCTGGCCAACTCCACCGCCGCCATTGCCGCCCACGCCGGCTTGGATTGTGTCATCTTCATCCCGGCGGACTTAGAAGCGGGTAAGGTGCTGGGATCCCTCATCTACAACCCCATCGTCATGGCGGTGGAGGGCAACTACGACCAGGTCAATCGCCTCTGCGCCGAGGTGGCCGATCGCTACGGCTGGGGCTTTGTCAACATCAACCTGCGCCCCTACTACGCAGAAGGCTCGAAAACCCTGGCCTACGAGGTGGTGGAGCAACTGGGGTGGCAACTGCCGGATCAGGTGGTGATCCCGCTGGCG
>NZ_JANSIR010000124.1:0-10022 GCF_047462155.1 Synechococcus sp. OH2 | reverse complement strand
GGATCCCTGTACACCAAGATTTACAAAGGTTTTCAGGAGTTTGTGAAGGTGGGGCTGGTGGCGGAGAAGCCGGTTACCTTCCATGGCGCCCAGGCCCAGGGCTGTGCACCCATTGCCCAGGCCTTTCGCGAAGGACGGGATTTTGTTACTCCTGTTAAGCCCAACACCATTGCTAAGTCGATTGCCATCGGCAACCCTGCCGACGGCATCTACGCCTTGGAGATTGCCCGCAAGACCGGCGGCCAGATCGCGACGGCTACGGATCCTGAGATTATCGCTGGCATCAAGCTCCTGGCCGAGACCGAAGGCATCTTCACCGAGACCGCCGGCGGCACCACCATTGCCGTGCTCAAACACCTGGCCGAAGCCGGACAGCTCGATCCCGAGGCGGTTACGGTTGCCTACATTACCGGCAACGGCTTGAAGACCCAGGAGGCGGTGCAGGCGCAGGTGGGCCATCCGCTGCTGATCTCGCCCAAGCTGGAGAGCTTTGAACAGGCGCTGGAGCGGGCCCGTACGCTGGAGCGGCTGGACTGGCAGGAGGCCTCGGTTTAAAGCGAGGGGGATCCCCCTGGGCTCTTAACGGAAACTTAATGAAGAACTGTTACGATCCCTGGTACAGGCCCACCTGCTCAGGAGCTTTGCACCATGCCTATCTTTCGTTCTGTCCGTTACTTTGCGCGTCGCTGCCTGCCGGTGGCGGTAGCGGTGTTGACCCCTCTTGCTTGGGTTCCCACGGCTCGGCCCCAGGGACTGAACACCATTGCCGTTGAGCTGGAAACTTTGCCCAGCAGCTACTCGACGCTGGCGGCGGCTCTGCGGGCGGCGGGGCTGAACACGGCGTTGGCGGGGCCGGGGCCATTTACGGTCTTTGCCCCTTCTGATGTGGCCTTTGGGCAACTGCCGCCGGGCACCGTGGAGACGTTGTTGCAGCCGGCCAACCGGGATCAGCTCACCCGCATCCTCACCTATCATGTGGTGCCGGGGCGGATTACCTCCTTTGACCTGCGGCCCGGCCAATCGACCACTCTGACCACCTTGGCAGGGTTGCCGCTACGGGTGCAGGTGGGATCCGATGGCAGCATCCGGGTCAACGGGGCCAACGTGAACCTGGCGGATATTCCCGTCTCGAACGGGGTGATTCACGGCATTGACGGGGTGCTGCTACCCTAGTCTTCTAATGTTGGTCGTGGACGAAGCATTGGCTTATGGCGGTCAAGGTGTTAATTCCCACCACGCTGCGGGCGCTCACCCGGGATCAGGAGGTGGTCAGTTGCGAGGGATCCACCATTCGGGAATTGCTGGAGGCCTTGGAGCAAAGCTATCCGGGCATCAAGGCGCGGCTGTGCGACGAGAAGGGGGAATTGCGCCGCTTTGTCAATTTTTATGTCAACAGCGAAGATATTCGTTTCCTCAACGGCTCCGACACCCCTCTTCAGGATGGGGATGAGGTGAGCATCGTCCCTGCGGTGGCCGGGGGCTGAGGGCTGCCGAGCCTGCCGTGGATCCCAGGGATTGGTTAAGCCAGCCGGCGCCGCTGGTGGCGCCTGCTTTGCTGGGCATGGTGCTGGTGCGGCAATTTGCCGATGGGCTGCAGGTGCGGGCCCAGATCGTGGAGACAGAAGCCTACACCGCCGGGGATCCGGCCTGCCACGCCTATCGCCGCAAGACTCGCCGCAACCAGGTGATGTTCGGGCCGCCGGGCCATCTCTACATCTATCGCATCTACGGCCTCTACCACTGTCTGAACATCGTCACCGAGGCGGAAGGGATCCCGTCAGCAGTGCTGATCCGGGCAGCCCAGTTGGATTGCCTGCCGGAGTGGATCCCGGCTAACAAACGACAGAAACCGGCGCGGGTGGCGGCGGGGCCGGGCCTGCTCTGCCAGGCGCTGCGCATCGATGGATCCCACAACGGCTGGCGGCTGGATCCGGTGCCAGCCGGTCAGGAAGGCATTTGGCTAGAGGGATCCCCCTCTGGGCCAGCCCAATGGACCATTGTCCAGACCACTCGCATCGGTATTACCCGCGGCGTGGAGCTCCCCTGGCGCTGGTACATTAAGGGGCATCCGGCGGTGTCGCGCTACTAGTGGGGGCAAGCAGAGCATGGGGGTTGCAAAAGGCCGGAGCGGTTGGCAAGGTCTGCTTAGGCTGGCTGGCGTGACTGTACTGCTTCTGCCGGCGTTGGCCCAGCCGGCTCCCACTTCCCCAGGACTCCTGACAATGCAAGTCCAGGCCCATGTTACCTATCGCACCGGCTTGCAGCGCTGGCATGCCCCCCAAGGTTTTCAGGACTGGTCAGCCCGCGGGATCCGGCTGAATGCCCAAGGGCAATTGGTTTTGGATCCAGAGGGCTGGCGGCAAGCAGTCAGCCTTGAAGGGCCTGAGTCGGCGTTTCAGGGCCGGCCTTTTTATCCCCCCGGCCGCTATTGGGTGGGAGAAGCCGTCAGCGCGGAGGTTCCCGCCAGCTTTCCTCTGGTGGAAGCGATCGTCTCCTGGAATGCCACCACGCCCCCCGGCACCTGGCTGGAAGTGGGGATCCGGGCCAAGCTTGCGGGGCGCTGGACGAAGTGGTATCACGCTGGCGTGTGGGCCGCCGATCCGGCCACCTTGGCCAGCCACTCCGTGGGCGGGCAGGCCGACGAGGACGGCAACCTCAACACGGATTTGTTGGTGCTCAAGGATACCCAAAGGGGGGCAGAGGCTTTTCAGGTCAGGGTGCGCCTGTTCACACAAGAGCCAGGCCGTTCCCCCAGCATGGATCAGGTGGCGGTTGCCTTTTCCAACCAGCCGGCCCAGCCCAGCCACTTCCCCCCTGGGGATCCCAGCCGCTGGGGCCAGGTCTTGGATCTGCCCTTGTGTTCCCAGATGGTCTACGCCGACGGGGGAGCAGCTTGGTGCAGCCCCACCGCTTTGGCCATGGTGATGGCCTACTGGCAGCGGGATCCCCGTCCCTGTGAGCCTTTGGTGCGCGCCGCGGTGGCCGGGGTGTACGACCGGGTTTACCAGGGCCACGGCAACTGGGCCTTCAATGTGGCCCATGCCGCCGAGCGAGGGTTGGCCGGCCTGGTGGCGCGGCTGCAGAGCCTGGCCCAAGCAGAAGCCTGGATTGCGGCGGGAGTGCCGGTAATCCTTAGCTACGCCTGGCGGGAGGGCGAGCTGGAGGGGGCGCCGCTCCCCCGCAGCAATGGCCATCTGGCAGTGCTGGTGGGGTTCGATAACCAAGGGGATCCCATCCTCCACGACCCGGCGGCCCCGACCCACGCAGAAGTTCGCCGCACCTACCGCCGCGACCAGCTGGAGTCTTTGTGGTTGGCACACTCCGGGGGTACTGTCTATTTGATTTATCCGCGGGACTGGCCGATCCCAGAGCTATAAGTCTAACGACCGTCGCTCACCCTGCCAGACGCTTCTGCTCGAAGAGGCTGGGATCCCGATCTGGACACTTGAGCAGACAAACGCAGACACAACTTGGCAAGCACCCAACTGCCATCTGGCTTTTCGGCGGGGATTTGAGTAAGGATGTAAAGAGTGAGGAGTGTAACTCACCTGTGGGTGAGGGCAGTTGGTTATGAATAGAAATGCAGTTCAGGGCCTGAGGCATTGGCCGGGCTGGCTCCTGCAGCAGGGAAGGTGTTGGGCAGTTTTCGCCGGCTCGTACGCTGAGGAAGACAGGCATGGAGGTTTGGGTTCCCGCCATTTCCCAGTTTGGGGGAGAGGATAAGCTGCATCATGCCACGACGGGTTTCCCCTGCACCGCTATCCTTGCCGGCGCTGAGTGCCCTGGTGCTGGCCCTTTCGGCCTGCGGCGAGCTTTCTTCTTCTAATTTGTCTCCCAGCGTCGTTCCCCCTTCTGCCCTGCAACCGCTTTCCACTCCAACTCCCCTCGCCCCCTCCGCCTTTGCCCTCACGCTCGAACAGGCTCGCCAAGCGGGTCTGGCGCTGCCCAGCAACCGCATCGTTTTGCTGCTCCAGGAACAGGGATCCGATCTGGTGGCCCAGCTGCCAGCCTCCGAGGTGGAGCGCTGGCTGGCCCGCACCGCCACCTGGCCGGGGGTGGAAGGGATCGACTTGAGCATTACCCTGGGCAGCTATCGCCAAACCGCCACTGCACCCCTGCGCTCAGGGCAGCCGGCCACCTTCACCTTTACCAACCCGCCCGCGGGCGAAGCGGAGCTGAGCGCCGTCGCCTACCGGGGATCCACCACCTTGGCCCAAGGGAAGGGATCCCTGACCCTTTCTGACCGCTCTGGGGGCTCTGGCGGGGCCAATCGCCGCCTGGCCATGCTGGTACTCTCCGAGGTGGGAGTGCCGCTGCTGCACACGGGGTCGGGGGTGCCAGCGCCCGGCCAGCCCCTGCTGCTGTTAGGAGAAAATCTGGAGCGGGTGGAAACGGTTTTGTTTGCTTCAGCCGTCAATCCTGAGCGCAGCTTGAGAGGGGAGATCCGCTCCCGCAGCAGCGACCGCCTGACGGTGATGCCGCCGGCCTCCCTTTCCGGAACCGTTTGGGTGGCCGTTGCCGATGCGGCGGGGCAAGGGTTGGGAACCTTGGTTTACGAGTGGCCAGCCCCTACCCCCTCACCCACCCCTACTGCGGCGGCAGCCTCAGCCTGGCAGGTGGAGACCTTGCTGAATGGCCGCACTGCTTCGGCAGTCCTTCCTAGAAACAGCGTCTCTGATAGCGGCGGCGAGGCCGAGATCCCTCTCAAACAGATTGGCGGCATTGCTGTTGATCCAGAAGGGTTCTTTTACTTGGCCGACCCGGCCCAGCACCGGATTTTTCGCCTTTCTCCCGAAGGGGAACTGGAGGTTTGGGCCGGCAGCGGCAAGGCCGGCTATCGGGATGGAGCGGCTAATCAGGCCCAGTTCGACTCCCCCCAAGGGCTGCTCTGGGATCCCAAAGGGGGAGTGTGGGTGGCCGACAGCGGCAACCACTGCCTACGCCACATCAGCCCTCAGCGGCAGGTAACCACCTTTGCCGGCACTTGTGTAGCCGGCTACCGTGATGGGGAGCGCGACCAGGCGCAGTTTCGCGAGCCCTTTGGCCTGGCCTTGGGTCTAGAGGGCAGCCTTTACGTGGCCGACCGTGCCGACCGCCGCATCCGCCGCATCACCCCCGCCGGCGAGGTGACCACAGTGGCTGGCACCGGACAGCCGGGATCCGCCGATGGCCCGGCAGAGCAGGCCCAGCTCCTGCAGCCCACGGCCCTAGCGGTGGACAGGGAAGGGAATCTCTGGATCGCTGACCGGCATCGCCTGCGCCGGCTCTCTGCCGCTGGAGAACTGACCACCCTCTCCAGTACAGAGGCGGGCTACCGCGATGGCCCCTTGGCGCAAGCCCGTTTTCAAACCCTTGCAGGGCTGGCCTTCGATGGGTCGGGGAGTCTCTGGCTGGCCGACCGAGATAACCATCGCCTGCGGCGGCTGCAGACTAATGGACAGGTTGCCACCTTGGCCGGAGGGGAGGAGCCAGGCTGGCAGGATGGCCCCGCCTCCTCGGCCCGCTTCCAGCAGCCCGGCCATCTGCTCATTTTGCCGGATGGCAGCGTGGTAGTGGCAGATAGCGGTTTACCCGGCTTGCGACGTCTTAGCCGCCTCCTCCCCCCGCCCGCTACTCCCGTTTCCAGGGGATCCCCCTAGCGGCGGCGGTGGCGGGCCAAGGCCGCTTCGTAAGCCCGCCGACTGGCCTGCAGGGACTTTTCCAGATCCACCAGAGGGCGGGGATAGTCCACCCCTAGCCGCACGCTAAACTGCTTTTGCTCGGCGGCGCTGAGGCGATAGGGCTCGTGGATCTTGTCCCCTGGGATCCCGGCCAGTTCCGGCAGCCAGTGGCGTAAGTAGTGGCCCTGGGGATCGTAGTCGCGGGACTGCTTGGGAATGTGGAAGTAGCGGAAGCCGCGGGCGTCGTTGCCCACACCGGCAGTGTAGTTCCAGTTGCCATAGTTGCTGGCCACGTCGTAGTCGATGAGCAGCGACTCAAACCATTCCGCCCCCAGGCGCCAGTCAATCCCCAGGTTTTTGGTTAGAAAGCTGGCCACATTCTGCCGCCCGCGGTTGGACATAAACCCCGTGGCCGCCAACTCCCGCATGTTGGCATCCACCAGGGGGTAGCCGGTCTCGCCGCGGCACCAGGCCTGAAAGCGATCCCAGTCCTGCTGCCAGGGGATGGGGATCCCCTGGATCCCGGAGGGGCGAAACAGCTTGGCCCCGTGCTTGGCCAAGATGAAGCGAAAGTAATCCCGCCACAGCAGCTCGAACACCAACCAGTAGGTGGATTCGTTGCGCACCCGCTCCTGCTCGTAGCGCTTGACTTCGGCATACACGGTGCGGGGGGAGAGGCAGCCTAACGCCAACCAGGCAGAAAGGCGCGAGCTGTCGTTGGGATCCAGCATGCCGTTGCGGGTTTCTTTGTAGACGCGCAACCGGTCCAGCTCCCAGATATAGGTCTGCAAACGCGCCTGGGCGGCGCTGCTGCCACCCGTGTAGACAAAGCGGGCGCGGGGATCCGGCGGAGGCAAGCTCAGCCCCAGCTCAGCCAGGGTGGGCAGAGGGCCGGGATCCAGCCCCGGCGGCAACGGCGGGAGAGAAGGGATGGGCAAGGGATCGCGGACGCTGGCCTTGGCTTCCACCTGCTGGCGAAAGCGGGTGAACACCTCTGGCAAGTCTGCCAGGGCAAAAGGGAGATCGGCGGGGTGGTAGAGGGTGTGGCCCCAGTCCAGGTGCAGCGGGATCCCCAAGTTCTGAAGCGCTTCCTGGAGGGCAGTGGCTACCGCCTCCTCCTCCGTGCCCACTTCTGCATGGGCATAGACAGCCTTCACCCCCCACTCCCGCGCCAGGGCCGGGATCACCTGCTCCGGCTGGCCCTGGCGGATGACGAGGTCGGAGCCGCGGACTCGGAGCTGCTGCCGCAGATCCGCCAGGCTTTCCAGCAGGAACTGGGCGCGGAAAGGGCCGGTTTTGGCGAAGCCAAAGGCCGTTTGGCCAAAGTGGCGGGGATCCAGGCAGTAGAGGGGAATGAGGAAGGAGCCCTGTTGGCATGCCCGTGTTAGCGGCTGGTGATCCAGCAGGCGCAAATCGGTGCGAAACCAGAGCAAGACGGCCATTCTGCAAGTATCCTAGGGGGGTGACGCTCTCCCCAGCCCTAAAGGGCGGGGATTCTTCCTCGCTCATCGCAAGCTACGCAAGCACGCCGGTGGGGCTGCCACCCCACGCCTGTGGAAGACGCCATAATCCCAACTCCTGGGCCTAGGCCCAGATACTGGCGCCGAATGCAGAAGGCCCGCAGTAAAGTTCAGCAGGGCCAGCGTATCCAGTTGCGGAGTTGGTTTTCGATGGACGGTTTGATAGCAGCAAGTTGCGCGCCTCCTGCGAGGCCATCCTGATACTACTCCAGGCTACATACTGCCGAGATTAGGCGGCTTATCCCCAGGACTAAAGACCGGGGCTTGCGCCGCCGTATTCGTGGTCAAACCGAGCCCAGCCGCTGCTCCCCCCTGGGTCGCCCCAGTTCTGGGCTGGGAACGAAATGGGGCACCTGAGCAGCCGGGATGTGGATGGGGGCTTTGGTGCGCGGGTGATAGGTTTGCCGAGCGGGGCGGTAGCGCAACGAGAAAGTTCCGAAGCGCGCCAGCCGCACCGATCCCCCCTCGGCCAAGCAGCGGCTGATGCTCTCCAGCATCGCCTCCAGGGCGGCAGCAGCCATCTCCACCGTCAGGCCATCCACCTGGGCGGCCATCTGGCGGGCCAGCAAACGACGATTCAAATGGGGAGGAGAAGCCACGACCACTTATCCAGACAACGGCAACAGGACACCAGCGACCCTGGGCTTGATGCTCACAACCTGTGTAGCGAGAACCCCCTCCAAAAGGGAACGGCGTCACCCGGGCCGGCTACCTAAAGCGGAAATGCAGGCTTGAGGAGTTTGGAGCCGGGGCAACCCCTCTGGCGGAAACTTACACGCAGAGGGGATCCGACACTGCAACTGCCCCTGATCCCCTGTCTAGCCGGTATCCAGACTGCTCAACTCGGCTCATCCTTGGCGTGGCCGGAATCGACCGCTTCCAGCTCGCTCTCGAAAAACCAGTGCCGGGATCGATCGGGAAATTCCAGAATATAGCCAATGCCACTGCCATCGACCCCCCGCCGTGCCAGCACTACGGCCTCCTTGCCTACCAGCGCGCTCACCTCTTCTTGGCCGCGATCCCGAATAGAGCGCACCTTAACCTTATCCCCAACTTTGATCACCATAGCCGATCAGGGTAACCGCGAAGAGCTTCTCCACTCAAGATGGTACGTCAAAAAGGATCCCTGCCGGGATCTGGCCCGACCGGGCTGAGGCCAACGGGGATTGGCTAGAATGGGAGGAGAGCGTTGCGCCCCCAACTGCCCCTGTGATTGCCCTCTCCCTCAAGCCCGCCAACTGCTCCTGGAGCGTTATCAGCTTTCCCTCCACCCTCTACACCCAGCCGGTTCTGGATTTGTTGATCGCAAAAGTTCCCCCCCCTGGAGAGCGGAGGTGCGTTTGGGCCTGCAGGAGGCGATCATCAACGCCGTTCGCCACGGCAACGGCCTGGATCCCAACAAGAGGGTGATTGTCGAATACGCCAGCTCCGAGCCGTTTTATCAGTGGCTGGTGCGGGATCAGGGCTCCGGCTTTCGTCCCCAGGAGGAGCTAAACCGCTGCCGCTGCGGCATCCTGGAAACGGAAGAGTCGGGGCGGGGAATGCTCCTGCTCACCCAAATTTTCGACTTTGTGCAGTGGAACGAGACGGGCAACCAGCTCTACCTGGGCAAGTACATTCACCCCGGCTGCCGGGATCCCTGGATCGTCTAATACCACTGCCAAAACAGCTTGCCCCTCTGGAGAAGCCAGCGCCCCCGATCCGGATAGGGAGCCTCGGACAGCGTCAGGGCAGTGGTGGCGAAGGCCAGGCGCGTGGACGACCAGCGGGATCCCTGCAGTTGGGGCAGCCAAGTTTCCGGTAGAACTCCCAGGGATCCGTACCCATAGCCCAGGTTGCGGTGGGGCAGGGGGGCCACCAGGCGGCGCCAGGCGCGGTCGGCACTCAAGGGGGGATCCGCCAGGGCCGCTTCCAAAGCCGCCAAAGAAGAAGCCAGGTAGGCATAGCCTTCCCGGTCGGTGTGGTACACCTGGGCCAAGAGGGGCGATGCTCCCGGGATCGCGGGCAGGGCTTGGGGAAGAGCCTCTGCCGCCTGCACCTGGGGAGAGCCTCCCCTGCCGCTGACCTGCAGCAGCTTAGCGGCCAAGAGGGGGATGTCTTCTCGCGGCGTGGAGTGGCTTGGCTGGGGTTGCGGCTGGGCCGCTGGCTTGCTCCAGGCGGTGGCGGTGCCACGCTTAGTTGCAATCGATACCACCTGCCAGCCCTGGGCGATTGCCCGCTCATCCAGCGTTGGCGCATCTGGCATCTCGCCAACCCACAGCCAGGCCAGTTCTCCATCCGTGGGCAAAAAGGCAAGGGCGAACTCTCCCCTTTCCGGCAACACGTGCTGCCAGTCCAGCTCCACCTGCGATTGCAACTGCTGCAGCCATTGGCCCGGATCCAGCCGCAGCCCGAAGAGGCTCAGGGGCTGCATCTGCCCCAGGCTCTGCCAAAGGGCAGCCCAGTTCTTTCCGGAAATTAGCGCTAGCGTCTCATCAGGCAGATGCCGAATAACCTGCGGACGAAAAGTTTCTCCAGTCGGCAAAGCAAAGTCAGCAGGCGTATGCCAAAGGACGGCAGTTTCGGCCACCAACCCCCGGAAGTTTACCCCCAGCCCCAGCCCCACTGCCTGCAACGCCAGGGCGTCGGGAGAGGGGGATTCTGGATTTTGCCAGAAAGCCCAACCCACATGCGCCTCCCGTAACGGCTGGATCACCTGCCGAAACCGTGGCTCGGTCACCAACGACAATTGCGGCAACTGCCAGGCATCGATGGCGGCGCGAATGGCAGCAGCCTGTTCTGCCAGCAGCACATAGCGCTTGCCGAAAAGGGCTGCCGCGAACCCCTGCAACTCCGGAAGTGG
>NZ_JANSIR010000123.1:27015-29935 GCF_047462155.1 Synechococcus sp. OH2 | reverse complement strand
CCAAGTGATGCAACAGTTGGCCTATCCCCTGGCCAGCCCGGCCCAGTTTCGCACCGCCTGGCCACAGTTCAAAACTCGCCCTTTCCAGGGATCCTTTCTCGCCTCCGCTCTCACCCTCCTCAGCCATGACGGCAAGCGCTGGCAAGTTTTTGCCGAATTCTCCCTCTCCGCCTCTGAGGGATTGAGACAGGAAACAACAGCCTACTCAACCCAGTGAGCAGCCATGTATTCAGCCAGATCCAGCACCCGCTGCGAGTAGCCCCACTCGTTGTCGTACCAGGCCATCACCTTCACCAGATCCCCGTCCAGCACACTGGTCATCTCCGCATCCACAATCGCCGAGCAGTCGTGGCCGCGATAGTCGATGGAGACCAAGGGGATATCGGAGTAGGCAATGATCCCTTTCATCGTGGTCTCTGAAGCTTCCTTGAGAGCCGCGTTCACCTCTTCGGCAATCACACGCCGCTCTGTTTGCACCACCAAGTCCACCAGCGACACATTGGGCGTGGGAACCCGTACTGCCACCCCGTTCAGCTTGCCCTTCAGTTCGGGGATCACCAGCGCTACTGCCTTGGCCGCCCCGGTGGTAGTGGGCACCATGCTCAGCGCCGCCGCCCGCGCCCGTCGCAGATCGCGGTGGCCACCATCCAAAATCCGCTGGTCGCCGGTGTAGCTGTGGGTGGTGGTCATCGTAGCCCGCAGGACGCCGAACTTGTCCAGCAGCACCTTGAGGAGCGGGGCAAGGCAGTTGGTGGTGCAACTGGCGTTGCTGACAATGTTGTGCCGCACCGGGTCATAGGTGTGTTGGTTAACGCCATACACAAAGGTAGGGATGTCGCCTCCCTTGGCCGGAGCCGTGATCATCACCTTCTTGGCTCCCGCCTCTATGTGTTTAGAGGCACCCTGGTAGTCTACAAAAACACCTGTGGCCTCAATAACAAGATCCACTTTCCACTCTTTCCAGGGCAGGTTGCTGGGGTTGCGATCGGAAACGGCGTGGATGTGCTTGCCGTTAACCAGCAGGCCACCCTCGGTAGCCTCCACTTCCACCCCTTGCAGTGGCCCGAGGATGGAGTCGTACTTGAGCAGATGGGCAGCCGTGCGAGCGTCTGAGGTGTCGTTGATGGCAACAATATCCAAGTTGGACTGGGAGCGCCCCAGCCAACAACGCAAAAAGTTGCGACCGATGCGACCGAATCCGTTGATGGCTACCCTGACCACTGCTCTTAACCTCGCTGCTTGAAATGCTTCGGGAGCTGCTGCTTAGCACATAATACCGCAAGCCCTGGCTATTCTGAAGATAAAATTTGGGATCCCACCGCTTGATTTTTGGCTTCTTTGTAGGAGCGCCAGAACCTTGATTCTAGGGATCCCAGCCTGCCGGCAGGGGTTCTTTTTCCTCAAGCAGGATAGCGCTGCTGCAGCAGGGCCATAGCCGAGGCGACATTTTCCGCCCCCCGTTGTTCCAGGAGATCTGCGAACATGCTGTCGAGCCAAAAGAGGCGCTCGCCGATGATCTGGATCCAGGCGCGGTAAAGCTTCACCTGGACTTCCAGGGGCAATAGGAGCAGCCCTTCGCTGGAGAGGCGCAGGGTTTGCACCTCGGTTAGGCTCACTGCGGTAAAGGAGCGCCGCCGCCCCGTCAGCAAGGAAAGTTCTCCAAACACGCGCCCAGCATGCAGTGTTGCCAGCCAGTAATCGCCGGGATAGCGCATGTACTGGCGCCGCAGCTCCACGATCCCGCTGAGAACTACGTACAGGTCGCTGCTGGGATCCCCTTCTTGGAAGATTACCTGGCCGGGAGAAAAGCGACTGGGCAGTAGGGCAGCCGTCAATGCCTTCCACTCAGCATCTGCCAAGGACTGAAAGAGCAAGTGGTCGCGAACACGCTCAAACGGATAACGGGTGCTGCTCATCGGGTAAGCGGCTGGAAGTGCTTGGGGCCAGCTCTGTTTCATCCTACCGTCACCCCACGTTTTGGGTAGGAAGGATCCCTGCAAAAGGCTTGGGCGAGAAGGCCATTTTCCAACATGTAGAATTTTTGCCGGCCATAGCGCCGGCAGAAGTTCTGCCTAGGCAGGCTGTGGGGGTTCCTGAAAAAGCCGGAGAAGCTCGCCAGTCCTTCCCGGGAAGCGGCAAAGATGCATACAAATGGAGAAAGCTCTCTAGGGATCCCAATCGATGCAGCCTGGTTCGATTGTCCGCTGCCGCGAGCGCGAGTGGGTGGTGCTCCCCGCTGATTCCGAAGAAGGGGTAGTGCTGCGGCCCCTTACTGGCACGCCAGAGGACGCGATTTGCCTTCACCGACAACTGATGAACCTCATAGGCGGCACCTTGCCCTTTGAGCGCATCGAGCCGGCCTTCTTCCCGCTGCCCCGCGCCGACCAAGTTGCCGATGCTGCAGCCGCCCATCTCCTCTGGCAGGCAGCGCGCCTTATCTTACGCGAGGGCGCCACTCCCTTCCGCTCGCTGGGGCGCATCTCCATCCGGCCACGAACCTACCAGTTTGTGCCGTTGCTCATGGCGCTGCGCCTTGATCCGGTGCGGCTATTTATTGCCGATGATGTGGGAGTGGGCAAGACCATTGAAGCGCTGCTGATAGCCAGAGAACTTCTGGATCGCGGCGAGATCCGCCGCTTTTGTGTCCTCTGCCCGCCTTACTTGTGCGAGCAGTGGGCCAGGGAGCTGGCGGAAAAGTTTAACCTCGAGCCGGTAGTTATCCGGTCGGGGACGGTAGGGCAACTGGAGCGGCAAACCCCGCCGGGACAAAATCTCTACGAATACTTCCCGGTGCAGGTGGCCAGCATTGATTTTGTTAAAACGGAGCGCAACCGCCCTCAATTTCTGCAGTTTTGTCCTGAGCTGATCATTGCCGACGAAGTGCACGGGGCGGCAGCGGCCAGTTCCGGCAGAGCTCAGC
>NZ_JANSIR010000123.1:25680-26906 GCF_047462155.1 Synechococcus sp. OH2 | reverse complement strand
GCTCTTTTGAGAGCTATTGCCCAAGCGCCCAACCGCCACCTAATCCTGCTGACGGCTACTCCCCACAGCGGCATCCCAGAGGCCTTCCGGTCGTTGCTGGGGCTGCTGCGGCCGGAGTTCGAGGAGTGGGACCTTCAGGATCTCAAGGAGAACCAGCGCATCGAGCTGGCCCGTCACTTTGTCCAGCGCACACGGCGGGACATCAAGGAGACCTGGCAAGAAACCGCCTGCTTCCCAACCCGGGAAGCTGAAGATGAGACCTATGACCTTTCACGCTGCTACCGCGAGCTGTTTGAGCGCACCTATGCCTTCTGCTCGGAGCTGGTGCGCACCGGCCAGCAGATGGAGCAGCGGCGGCGGCGCGTACGCTACTGGGGGGCGCTGGCTCTTTTGCGCTGTGTCATGTCCAGTCCGGCAGCGGCTCTGGCGGCGCTGGCCAATCGCAGCGCAGGCTCTCGGGAAGAAGAGGCTGAGGAGAGCTTTAGCCGCTGGGTGTTCGAGTCGGCACAAGAGCGTACTGACGATGAATTACCGCTGCCAGCTCTTGAAGCTGCAGAGCAAACTCTGCCCGACAGCGACCGCCGCCGGTTGCGGGAGCTTGCCCGTCTGGCCCACCAACTTCACGGCGTAGACCAAGACACCAAGCTGGCGCGGGCCATCGAGCTGGTGAAGCGGCTCCTCGCCGAGGGCTTTCACCCCATTCTCTGGTGCCGCTATGTGGCCACAGCAGGGTATCTTGCCGACCACCTTCGGCAGCACCTGGGATCCGCAACTCAGGTAGCCTGCGTAACCGGCCGCATGGGCGACGAGGAACGGGAGGCCAAGATTGCGGAAATTGCCGTTGACCAGCCACGGGTGCTGGTGGCCACCGACTGCCTCTCGGAAGGGATCAACCTGCAGGAAAAGTTTACAGCCGTCATCCACTACGACCTGCCCTGGAACCCCAACCGGCTGGAACAGCGGGAGGGGCGGGTGGATCGCTATGGCCAACGGGCCGAACGGGTCAAGGTCGTCCGCTTTTTCGGGCGGGATAACCCTGTGGACGGTGCGGTGCTGCAGGTGCTGCTGGACAAGGCGCGGGAAATCCGCCGCACCCTTGGCACCCACGTGCCTGTGCCCGAAGCGAGTGAAAGCGTTACCCAGGCGGTGCTGGAGGCCCTTTTTCTGCGCCAGGGATCCGGCTCAGGGGAGCGCCAGTTGGCGCTGGATCTGGGGATGGCAGAGGT
>NZ_JANSIR010000123.1:18086-25583 GCF_047462155.1 Synechococcus sp. OH2 | reverse complement strand
CAGTTTCACGCCCAGTGGGATCGCTCTGCTGAGCAGGAGCGGCGCAACCGCACCCGTTTTGCCCAGCGATCCCTCAAGCCGGAAGAAGTGCAGCGGGAACTGGAGGCCACAGACGCTGTGCTGGGGGATCCGCAGGCCGTGCAGCAATTTTTTCTAACTGCTGCCCAGCGCCTAGGCCTGGCTGTGATCCCTGACCGGGAGTCTGGAGTCTTCCGGGTCAACCTCAGCCAGGAGGGCACGGCAACCCTGCCGGAGGCCATTCGTTCAGTCCTGCCCCAGCCCAAGGGTGGACAGTGGCGGATTAGCTTCATCTCCCCCACGCCGGAAGGAGCGGAATACGTTGGCCGCAACCACCGCCTCATCGCTGCCCTGGCCCACTTTTTGTTAGAGAAGGCCTTAGATAAGCCTGAAGAGGCCGTCGTCTCCCGCTGCGGGGTCGTTCGGACGCGGGCTGTGGCTGCGCTCACCACCCTCTTGTTGCTGCGGGTACGCTACCTAGTGGAGCAGCCGCTGGCTCAGCCTCTGCTAGCGGAGGAGGTGCTGGTGCTGGGAGGGGTTGGCCTAGAAAGAGGCGAAGCCCGCTGGCTGGAAAGTAGGGCAGCGCTCCAGCTTTTGGCCGCAGCCAAGCCAGATGCCAACCTGCCGCTTGTAGAAAAGCAGGAGTTGGTGCAGCAGGTGCTAGACAGCCTCAGCCCCTGGCCGCCGACTGCAGAAAACTGGGGTCTAGGACACCCCCTTCAGCAAGGGATCCGGGAGGCCATTTTCCAGCGAGCTGGCGAGCTGGCTGAGGCCCACAAGCGCATCCGACAGGCCATCTCCCAGCGCGTGCGCGGGCTGGAGGTTAAGCCGCAGTTTCCCCCCGATCTGCTGGGAATTCTTGTCCTACAACCTCTGCTGTCCAGATGAGCCAATTTCCTGCTGTACGCCTTGAAGGGGGCCTCTTGGGGCCCGGACATTCTGGAGCAGCTTTTGGCTGGCGAGCTGTCAGGCCAGAAGCCGAAAGACTTTGGGCTAGAAGACAAGCGCAGCCTGACGGAAGAAATTGCCAGCGTCTTTGCCGAGGCCCGCACCCAGTGGGAAGTTTTCCGCCGCCGGCTGGCCCGTCTGCCGGAAGGGGATCCGGCCACGTCGGTTACCCGCGATGCCTGGGTTATTCCCTTTCTTAGCTTTCTGGGCTACGAGCTGCGCTACAACCCACGGGCCTATGAGCTGGACGGTGCTACCTTTGCCATTTCGCACCGCGCCGGCGAAGCAGAGGATGCTCCGCCGGTGCACATTGTGGGGGTACGCCAGGAGCTGGGGCGGCTGGCTTCCACTGGCAGGCCGCGTCTAGCCCCTCACTCACTGCTGCAGGAGTATCTCAACCGCAGCGAGCACCTCTGGGGCATCGTCACCAACGGGCTGACCCTCCGTCTATTGCGGGACAGCACCTTTGTGCGCCGGCAGGCCTATGTGGAGTTTGACCTGCAGCAGATCCTAGAGGAGCAGCGCTTTAACGACTTTGCCATCCTGTTTCGCCTGCTGCACCGCAGCCGTTTGCCCCAAAAGGCAGAGCAGGCGCGGGAGTGTTGGCTGGAGAAGTACTACCAGCAGGCTCTGGAACAGGGGGGGCGAGTCCGCGAGCGGCTGCGGGATGGGGTGGAAGAGTGCCTCAAGGGCCTGGCCAAGGGTTTTCTTGCCCATCCCAAAAACTCCCACCTGCGGGAGCGGCTGGCTTCTCCAGGATCGAACTGCCTTACCCCAGAGGAGTTCTACCGGCAACTGCTGCGGCTGGTCTACCGCTTTTTGTTTCTCTTAGTCTCGGAGGAGCGGGGGCTAATTAGCGCCAGCCCCCTCTACCGGGATCACTACGGCGTGAGTCGGCTGCGGCGACTTTTGGAGTGGCGCAGCGCCTTTACGGAGCATGAGGATCTCTGGTGCAGCCTGCGGGTGCTCTGGCGAGTGCTTTCCCAGGAGGAGCTGGCAGAGCATCTAGGGGCTGCACCTCTCAACGGCGAGTTGTTTGCCCCTTTGGAGCTGGATGGGTGCAGCCTGAGCAACCGGGATCTGCTGCAGGCCTTCTGGCACCTGGCCTACTACCAAGAGAACGCGACCTCGCCGCCGCGCCGGGTCAACTACGCCGCTTTGGACGTAGAGGAGCTGGGATCCGTCTACGAAAGCCTGCTCGACTACCGGCCCCAGATTGACACCTCAGGCAGTGTGCCCTGCTTTGACTTAGGCTACGGCTCCGAGCGCAGAAGTACCGGCTCCTACTACACCCCGCCGGAGCTGGTGGCAGAACTTGTCCGCTCGGCCCTGGAGCCAGTGCTGCAGGAGCGGCTGAAGTCTGCAGCCGGCCGTGAGGAAAAGGAACGGGCCATCCTATCGCTGCGGGTTCTGGATCCCGCCTGTGGCTCTGGGCATTTTCTCTTGGCGGCTGCCCGACATCTGGGCAAGGAGCTGGCCAAGGTTCGCACCGGCGAAGAGGAGCCCGCCCCCGAGACTGTGCGCGAGGCCATCCGCGACGTGGTGGCCCACTGCCTCTACGGCGTGGACAAAAACCCCTTGGCGGTGGAACTCTGCCGCGTGGCCCTCTGGCTGGAGGCCCATTGCGCCGGCAAACCGCTTACCTTCCTCGATCACCGCATCAAGTGTGGCGACTCGCTGGTGGGGGTGCTGGATCTAAAGGTTCTGGAAAAGGGCCTTCCTGATGCTGCTTTCGAGCCGGTAAGTGCCGACTCCAGGGAGGCTGCCCGCTCTCTGAAGGGGCGAAATCGCGCCGAGCGCAGGGATTTGGAAACAGGCCAGCTTTCTCTGCCGCTTGAGGCCGACCAGGTGGTGGCTCAGCTCAGCCAGGAGCGGCAGCAGCTCGAAGCTATCCAGGACGACTCGCCAGCCAATGTACGCCGCAAGCAGGAGCTCTACACCCGCTACTGTCAAAACCCAGAACACCAGAAACTGACAGAAGCCTGCAACCTTTGGACGGCGGCCTTTTTCCAGCGCTTGACCTCGGACTTCTCGGCGGCCATTACCACGAAAGCGGTCAGCGAGCGGCTGGAAAATCGAGCCAACTCCCGCGCTCTGGCCACCGCCGTAGCCCTGGCTTGCGAACAGCGCTTCTTCCACTGGCCACTGGAGTTCCCGGAGGTGTTTCACCTTCCCCCCTCGCCCGGAGAAGGGGGCTGGGGCGGTGAGGGCGGCTTCGATGTTATCCTCGGCAACCCACCCTGGGAACGCATCAAGTTGCAGGAAGAAGAGTTCTTTGCCAGCCGCGATACCGCCATCGCCCGTGCGGCTAACGCAGCGACGCGCAGGCGGCTAATTGCAGCACTCGCCAACACCAACCCCACCCTCTGGCAAGACTATCAGCGCGCCTTGCACGCCGCCGAAAGCACCAGCCGCTTCCTGCGTGGCAGTGGGCTATATCCCCATACCGGTCGCGGCGACATCAACACCTACTCTGTGTTTGCCGAGCGCGTCCGCGCCCTGCTCAACCCTCGCGGGCGGGCCGGCATCATCGTGCCAACTGGCATCGCCACCGACGCCACCAACCAATTCTTCTTCGCCGACCTGGTGGAAAAGGGGCAATTGGTCAGCCTGTTTGATTTTGAAAACCGCGAAGCTATCTTCTCTGGCGTGCATCGCAGTTACAAGTTCTGCCTGCTCACCATCCGCAGCAGAAGCACGTCAGAGAGCACCCCTACCTTCACCTTCTTTGCAACTCGCACCGAACACCTGCGCGACCCACGCCGTGTATTCACCCTAACCGCCGACGACATTGCCCGTATCAATCCCAACACCCGCACCCTGCCCGTCTTCCGCACCCGTCAGGATGCCGAGCTGACAAAGGCTATCTACCAGCGCGTGCCGGTGCTAGTGAATGAAAACTCTCCCCCCTCTCCCCTTGTGGGAGAGGGGCCGGGGGTGAGGGCCAACCCCTGGGGCGTGCGCTTTCTACGCATGTTCGATATGTCCAACGACTCCGGCCTCTTCCGCACTCGCGCGGAGCTGGAGGCGAAGGGGTATCGGCTGGTGGGGAATGTGTTTGTGCCCTCACCCCCTAACCCCCTCTCCCGCACTGCAGGAGAGGGGGGATGGCCCTCATCCCCGGATTCCTTCTCCCACCCAGCAGGAGAAGGGGAGTACAAATTGCCTGAAGCCAGCCGGGAACTGATTGCCAGAGCACGGCAGTTACGCCGCGAGGCGACTACCGCCGAACGCTTGCTATGGGAATTTTTGCGTGACCGTCGGCTGTTAGGCCGGAAGTTCCGTCGTCAACACCCGATTGGACAATTCATCGCCGACTTTTTCTGTGACGACGCCCGTCTAATCATCGAGATAGATGGGGGCGTGCACCGCGAACCCACTCAGCAGGAACGCGACCGTTTGCGGGAGGAAATCCTGCGCAAACATGGCTTTGCCGTTCTGCGCTTTACCAATGACCAGGTATTGGACCAGACGGAACAAGTCCTCCGAGAAATTGCCGACTATGTCGCTACTCATTCCTACGAGCATCCAACCCCTCACCCCCCAACCCCTTTCTCCCAGAGTCTTGGGAGAAGTAGCCCTCACCCCCCAACCCCCTCTCCCGAAGCTTGGGGAGAGGGGGATCAAGGGGGAGAGGGACTCTACCTCCCCCTCTACGAAGCCAAAATGCTCTGGCACTACGACCACCGCTACGGCACGTATGAGGGAGTGGATTCGCGTTCTAGCACCCAACTACCTACCCCTGACGCAGCACAGCACGCCGACCCGCACTTCGTCGTGCAGCCCTGGTACTGGGTGCCGGCAGAAGAAGTTGAAGCCCGGCTGGGCAATTGGCGGCGGGGATGGTTGCTGGGGTTTCGCGATGTAGCGCGTTCAACTGACGAGCGCACTGCGATCTTTGGTTTGTTGCCCAGGGTGGGGGTGGGACACAAAGCGCCTCTACTCACCTTTGAGAAACAGTCAACTCCTCTTATATCTGCTTTATTGGCGAATCTGACAGCTATCGTCTTTGATTTCATTACCCGCCAGAAAATCGGCGGAACGTCCCTGGGTTTCTTCATCCTCCGTCAACTCCCCGTCCTCCCGCCGAGTGCCTACACCTCTGCCGACCTCGCCTTCATCGTGCTGCGGGTGTTGGAATTGACCTACACCGCCTGGGACATGAAGCCCTTCGCGGACGATGTCTGGAACGAAGCCGTTTGCCTTGGCGAGACGGAGTGCTTTGAGGCGCTGCGAGCGGTGGTTGGCCCTCACCCCCCAACCCCCTCTCCCAAAGCTTGGGGAGAGGGGGATCAAGGGGGAGAGGGTATCCCCTGCCCACCTTTCCGCTGGGATGAAGACCGCCGCGCTGTGCTCCGCGCCGAGCTGGACGCCTACTACGCCCGGCTCTACGGCCTCACCCGCAAGCAACTGCGCTACATCCTCGACCCTGCCGACCTGACCGAGCGTGAGCTAGAAAACATCCTCGATCCCTGGGAAGAGGTGGAAGATCCTCTCGATCCGGCGGGGTATGCCAGACGTGTGGCTGCCAGCACCTTCCCCGGCGAGACCTTCCGCGTGCTCAAGGAAAAAGAAATGCGGCAATTTGGCGAATACCGCACCCGCCGCTTGGTGCTGGAGGCATGGGAGCGGCTGGCGCACCGCTAAATCTAGGCATAGGATCCGCATAAGACTGCGTTCTTATACACAAGCGGATCCCCATACGCACCAACATGGCTCTGGACGATGAACTCATCGAGTGGGCCCGCCAGGTAACCGGCCTCAAGACCAAGCGCGAGGTGATTCACAAAGCGCTGCGCACCCTAGCTCAACTCCACAAGCAGGCTGGGATCCGCAACTTACGCGGCAAGCAAGTTGAAATGGGAGGGAGATTTGCACGAGCAACACTTGTGTGCCAATGACTATCTCTAGATTGCGCTCTGGATCAAACTCTCATCTTGATGGCGACTTGACTCCAGCAGAAGTCTCTCCCCCAGAGGGACTGGAGGTGAGGAAAATACTTGCTGCACTTCCAGACTGGGTTTAGGTTGGCTAGGAGGGCCCTGTGGAGTAGCTTTGATGTCCACGATCTTTGATCTCCACGCCGCTGTCCTGGCCGACTATCGCGATTTTGTCCGCTCGTTTTTTCTGGTTGCCGACCCACGGGCGCAAGCCTTTGTAGACCAAGCGCTAGAAGAAGGGATCCACCTCTGGCCAGAGCCGCTTGTCCAGCTCAGCCCCTCTTACCCCTCTTACAAGGACGGCTCAACCGTTGACGAGTTGGCTGCAGCCGGACGGATTGCCCAAGAAACAGCCCACATCTTCCGCTTTGAGGATGGCAGGCCGTTTCGCCTCTACCGCCACCAGGAGGAGGCCATCACCAAGGCCCTAGCCGGAGAAAGTTTCGTGGTAACCAGTGGCACCGGCTCCGGCAAGAGCCTCTGCTACTTCCTGCCCATCCTCGACAACTGGATCCGCCAGAAGGGATCCGAGCACCAGGTGACGGCCCTGGTGGTCTATCCCATGAATGCCCTGGTGAACTCCCAATACCAGTCTTTGCAAGACCTGCGCGAACGCTACGAGCGCCGCTATGGTCGCCCTTTCCCCCTGCGCTTTGCCAAATACACCGGGGAAACTGCCGAAAGCGATCGGGAAGAGCTGCGGCGGAAGCCGCCCCAGATTCTGCTTACCAACTACATGATGGCGGAGCTGCTGTTGGTTCGCCCTGAGGATCAGCGCTTCTTAAGTCCTGGTGGACTGCGCTTTTTGGTCTTTGACGAGCTACACACCTACCGCGGTCGACAGGGGGCGGATGTGGCCATGCTGGTGCGACGCCTCAAGGAGCGCTGCGCCGCCCCAAACCTTGTCCACATCGGCACCAGCGCCACCATGATCTCCCGGCCAGAAGCCACCGCCCAGGAGCGCCGCCAGATTGTGGCCGACTTTGCCAGCCGCTTCTTTGGCTATCCCTTCAGAGCGGAGCACGTTATCGAGGAAACCTTGGATCCCTTTAGTGAGGGTGACTCTCCTAGTGCAGCGGAGCTAAAAAGCGCCCTCGACTCTCCCCCTCCCGCCGACCTGGCCACCCTGCGCCGCCACCCCCTGACGCGCTGGCTGGAGTACGAACTGGGCCTGGAGCCCACGCCCGATGGCGGCTTCAGGCGCCGCCTGCCCAGGGAGCTTTCTGAGGTCGCCGCCCAACTGGCCAAGCAGGTTGACAGGGATCCCCAGTTCTGCGCTGAGTCTCTGCGCCAGTTCCTCGCCCACGCCAGCAACCTCAAAGACGGCAACAGGGGGGTGGCCTTCAAGTTGCACCAATTTATCTCCCAGGGCCGCACCCTCTACGCCACTCTGGAGAGCCGGGAAAAGCGGCAATTTTCCCTGGAGGGGCAGATGCAGGCCGGTGAGGGCAAGCTCTTTTTCCCTGTCAAGTTCTGCCGCCAGTGCGGGCAGGACTACTACCATGTCCTCAAGTCCGGGGATCGCTTTGTGCCCTATCCCCTCGGGGAAGAGGTGGAGGAAAGCGAAGAGCAGCAAGCTGGCTACCTGAGT
>NZ_JANSIR010000123.1:12196-17999 GCF_047462155.1 Synechococcus sp. OH2 | reverse complement strand
ATCCCCTGGAGGGGGAGTGGTCGCAGGAACAGATCCCGGAAGATTGGTACACCCCTGAAGGCCGGCTCAAGCCCCATTGGAGAAGGCGCGTCCCCCAAGCGGTCTGGGTCCGCCCGGACGGCTCCTTTTCCGAGGTGCCCCAGGCAGGAACCCAGAAGCTGTGGTGGCAGCCCCAGCCCTTTTCTCTCTGCCTAGCTTGCGGCGAGTACTACAGTGGACGGGAGCGGGAGTTTGCCAAGCTGGCTTCCCTTTCTAGCGAAGGCCGCTCCAGCGCCACCACCATTCTGGCCACTTCTCTGCTGCGCCATGCTGCTCAAATGGGGGCAGCCCAGGACAAGCTGCTTACCTTTACCGACAACCGTCAGGATGCCTCCCTGCAGGCCGGCCACTTCAACGACTTTGTCCACGTGGCCCTCTTGCGGGCCTCGCTCTACGCTGCCCTTCTTAAAAAGCAAGAGCTGGGCTTTGCAGAAGTAGCCCCAGAGGTGGTGCAGGCTGCCGGCCTCACCCTTGCCGATATTGCCCAAAACCCCTTGCTGGATCCCCAGTCGCCGGCTGCCCAAGAGGTCTGGCGGACTTTTACGGAGCTAACCGAATACCGCCTCTACGAGGATCTGCGGCGCGGCTGGCGGGTTACCCACCCCAACCTGGAACAGGTGGGCTTGTTGAAAATTGAATACCGCGGCCTCAAGGAGCTTTGCCAGAGCTCGGCCCTGGCCCCCCTCAATCCCTGGTTTGTCCAGGCCAGCGTCGAGGAGCGGGAACGCCTGCTGCGGGCTCTGCTGGATCAGTTTCGGCGCAAACTGGCCATCGATGTGCCTGTGCTCAGAACCGAGTTCCAGAGAAACTTGCGCCGACGCGCCGAGCAACACCTCAACGAGTTTTGGGGCCTAGAAGAGTACGACGAGCTGCGGACGGCTACCTGCTTTGTCCGCCAAAGCCGCAACGGACAAGACGGGACAACTTTCAGCCTAGGCCCCCGCAGCGCCATCGGACGCTTTCTTGCCAAGCGCCTTGAGCTAACCCGGGAAACCTACGACCAGCTTTTGGGATCCCTGCTTTCTCTTCTAGTCAGCTACGACCTGCTGCGGCGGGAGAATGGCCAGGAAGCCTACCAGCTCAACGCTGGCTGTCTGCGCTGGTGCCTGGGTGATGGCTCGCCGCCGCCTGCGGATCCCTTGTACTCCCGCCGCGCTCAGCAGGAGGGCTACGCTTCCGCCCCTCGCCCCGTCAATCTCTTCTTCCAGCGCCTGTATCGGAGCGGGGCAGCAGGGCTGGGATCCCTGGAGGCCAGAGAGCACACGGCCCAGGTGGTTCGAGCGGGAGAGCGGGAGTGGCGAGAAAAGCGCTTTCGCGGGGAAGACCAAGCTCGCCGCCTTCCCTACTTGGTCTGCTCGCCAACCCTGGAGCTGGGGGTCGATATTGCCGATTTGGATCTGGTGCATCTGCGCAACGTGCCGCCCACTCCGGCCAACTACGCCCAGCGCAGCGGTCGGGCAGGTCGCCAGGGGCAGGCGGGGCTAATCCTCAGCTACTGCGGCGCCTTCAACAGCCACGACCAGTACTACTTCCGCCGCCGCGCCGAGATGGTGGCCGGTCGTGTCCGCCCTCCCCGCCTGGACTTAACCAACGAGGCGCTACTGCGGGCTCACATCCACGCCGTTTGGCTGGCCCAGGTACGCCTGCCCCTGGGTAACTCCATGGAAAGAGTTCTCGATTTGGATCGCGAGGGGCTGCCCCTGCGGGAAGAGGTGGCTGCCCAAATCCAGCTAGGGGAAGCGGCCCGGCAAGAGGTGATGGAGCGGGTGGAGGCGCTCTTGGCCGCCGATCGAGAGGTTCTGGATCAGAGCGGCTGGTTTAGCCGCCGCTGGCTCCAGCAGGTCATCGAAGAGGCGCCCCAGGCTTTTGACCGAGCTTTCGACCGCTGGCGAGAACTCTATCGGGCTGCCACCCAGCAGTTGGAAGCCGCTAACCGCCAGCTCCAGACGACTCGCGAAAAGAAAGACCAGCAGGAAGCCGAGCGCCGCCAGCGGGAAGCCCTGCGCCAGCGGAATCTGCTGCTCCAAATCGACACCCAGCGGGAGGAAAGCGACTTCTACCCCTACCGCTACTTGGCCAGCGAAGGCTTCCTGCCCGGCTACAACTTTCCGGCCCTACCCGTGCGGGCCTGGGTGCCCCGCGGCGGCGAGGGGGAGTTCATCGCCCGGCCCCGCTTTTTGGCCATCCGCGAGTTTGCCCCCCACAACTTCCTCTATCACGAAGGCTGCCAGTGGGAAGCGGTGGCGTTCCAGGCGCCGCCCGGCGGTCTGGAGGAGCGCAAAAGTAGCCACAAGCTCTGTTTTAGCTGTGGGGCCTTTGCCGATCCCTCCCTCGATCGCTGTCCAGTCTGCGGCACCCCGTTCGATGGGCAAAATAGCCTCTTGACCCAGCTTCTGGAAATGCCCAATGTGCGCATGCGGCGACGGGATCGCATCACGGCTGACGAAGAGGAGCGGCGGCGACAGGGCTACGAGCTGCAGACCTTCTTCCAGTTTGCTTCCGAAAGCTCTGGCTACCGCGTCCAAGAAGCTGATGTGCTGAGCGGACAAACCCCCCTGCTGCAGTTGCGCTATGCCCCGGCAGCTACCCTGCTGCGCATCAACCACGGCTGGCGGGGAAGTGGAGGGCGGGGTTTCTCAGTCAACTTTGAAAATGGGGAAGTCCCCTCGCGAGCTCAGCTTGAGCGGAGCAGGGCGGGCTTATCCAACCGAGCCTCCTTGCAGTCCATCCGCCTGGCGGTGCGCAGTACCCAAAACCTGCTGCTGGTGCGCCTGGCGCAGCCCGGCTTAGGGGATCCCCAACCTTTAGAAACCAGCCTGCGCTACGCCCTCAAGCGGGGGATCGAAGAGACCTTTGAGCTAGAAGAGACGGAGCTGGCCGCCGAGTCCATTGGCCAGGGATCCCATCGGGCCCTGCTGTTTTACGAGACGGCAGAAGGGGGAGCCGGCGTCCTGCAGCGGTTGGTGGAGGAGCCAGAGGCCATGGCGGAGGTGGCGCGAGCAGCCCTGGAGATCTGCCACTTCCAGCTCTCAGAAGCCGGGATCCAAGACCTGCGGCCTGAGTGCCGCGCCGCCTGCTACGAGTGCCTGCTCAGCTACGCCAACCAACGGGAGGCACTGGAGCTCGACCGATACAAGATTCGGGATCTCCTGGGCAAGCTGGCCCACAGCCGCACCGAGCTACGTCCCCTGGGCCGCTCCCGCCAAGAGCAGCTGGAGTGGCTGCGCCAGCTCATCGACCCTCGCTCGCACCTGGAGCGCCGCTTTCTGGAGTTGCTGGCCGAAGAAGGCTACCGCCTTCCCGACGACGCCCAGAAGGCCATCCCTGATCCCCGCTGCGTGGTCGACTTCTTCTACGAGCCCAACGTCTGTGTTTTCTGCGATGGCGCAGTGCATGACGAGCCCGACCAGGCTGCCCAGGATCGCCAAGTGCGCTCCCAGCTTTTGGGACAAGGCTACCGGGTAATTGCCCTGCGCTACGACCAAGACCTGCAGGAGCAACTGGCCCGCTACCCAGAGGTGTTTGGCAAGGGCAACTAATCCTGCTGGTGGGAAAACAGGTAGGCACCCACCAGGGCCAGAAGGGTTGCCAACCCCGCCAGCACCGCCACTGTGTACCAGGGGAACTGGGCAGGGGGCTGGTAGGCGGCTGCCCGCATGCCGATGCTGGCGTAGGAAAGGGGCAGGCAATAGACCAGCACCTGTAGGTAGCCTGGCAACTGGCTGGGATCAAAAAAAGTGGCCCCCAGAAAGGACATGGGCGTAATCAAAAAGTTGGTGAGCACGCCCACACTCTCCAAGCTGGGCACCTTTAAGCCGGCGATTACCCCGATGCCGGCAAAGACAGCGCAATCCAAAAGCAGCACCAACAGCGCCAGGGGATGAAGAAGGCCCCAGGCTCCTGTCCCCAGCACCCCCACCGCCAACACTCCCAAGGCCGTGAGCAGGCCGCGGGCAATGCCCGCCAACACCTTACCCAAATGCAGCGCCAGCGGATGCACCGGCAAGAGCAGCAGCTCCTCAAAGCTCTTGGTAAACAGCCGCGATCCACAAATAGAGAAAGTAGTGCCGGCAAAGCTAATCGTCATGGCCGAAAGAGCCACCATCCCCGGCAAAATAAAACGTAAATAGGAACCTGCCGCCGTCGATCCAGCCACGTCAGCCAGGGCCTCGGCCCGCAGGGATCCGCCCAGCCCCACCCCAAAGGCGACGATGTAGATGAGGGGAGCCACCAGCCCCGAAGCCACCACCTGCCAGACCCGCCCGCGCAGATCCAGCCAGTCGCGCCAGAAGATGGTTAAACTGTCTTCCCAGATTTGCCGATAGGGCATCACCATAGATTTTCCTCGCTCTTTACGGGTTTGGGGCTTGCCCCAGTGGGATCCGCAGTGGGAAACGGCTTGCTGTCACTACTAATAGCCGTAGTAGTTGGAGCGCCACCAGGCCACCGGCAGCGCCAGCGCCTTGCTCAGGGTGGACACATAGGCCCGAGTGCGAAACACCTGGTAGTGGTTGCGCTCGATGGCGTTGAGGATCTGCCGGTAGAGCATCAAAGAAGCGGCCACCGGCCAGCGGGAGTCCGGCTGCAGGGTAGGGATCCCTCGTTCCGCTTGGGCATAGAGCTCCCGAGCTCGCCGGATCTCGTAGTCCATCAGGGCCATCCAGCGCTCGTCGATGACATAGTTAAACAAATCCCGCTCTGAGTAGTTGAAGCGGCGCAAGTCCTCCAGAGGCAAATAGATCCGCCCGCGGCGGGCATCTTCCCCCACATCGCGCAAGATGTTGGTCAGTTGCATGGCAATCCCCAGGGCCACCGCCTCCTCGCGGCCATCCCGACCCGGCACAAACCCCATGATCTCCGAGCACATCAGCCCCACCACCCCGGCCACCCGGTAGCAGTAAACCCGCAGGTCTTCCCAGGTGGCGTAGCGCCGGGTGTCCAGATCCATGCTTTGCCCCCGTAACATCTCGCGGAAGGGCTCAATCGAGAGGCGGTAGGTGTGGATGGTGTGGATCAAGGCCAGGTCGGTGGGGGCTTGCGGCTCCCCCCCCTGGAACAAAGACTCCAGATGGGATCCCCACTGCTCCAGCTTGCTGCGGGTGACTTCCACCGCCGTCTGGCTGGCCTCCAGCCCATCCAGCAACTCATCGGTCTGCCGCAGCCAAGCATAGATGGCCCAGATGGCCCGCCGCTTGGGTCGAGGCAAGAGCAGGGATCCCAGATAAAACGTCTTGGCGTGCTTGGCCGTGATCTGGCGGCAGAGGGCAAAAGATTGCTCCAGCGGACTCATCGGGCTCATCTCCAGGGGCGCGGGGCCAGATGGGGACAGCGAGGGCACATCTCAACACTACGGGAAAGCGGACAGGCTGGATAGCCCCGACAGTCAGGTTGCTCCAAATGAGGCGATCAAACCCCTGCGGTTGCCAACCTTGAGAGCGCAGCCGCCGGGGAGGGGATCCCTTTGCTGATGGCCTCGGCTGCCCGCTTGCCGGAGAGGATGGCCCCCTCCATGCTGCCCAGGAAGGGTTGCAGGGTGTAGCTGCCCGCCAAGAAAAAGTTGGGGATGGGGGTGACCTGAGTGGGACGGTATTGCTGCCGGCCCGGTGTGGCCTTATAGACCGAGCGCGGCGTTTTCACCACCACCCATTTGCGCACCCGCGCCGGGTTGGGGCCGGTGAGGTGCTGGGGAAAGAGTTTTTGGAGCTCCTCCAGCGTGGCCGCGAAGATCTCCTCGTCGCTGCGGTCGATCCACTCGGCAGCCGGG
>NZ_JANSIR010000123.1:4771-12115 GCF_047462155.1 Synechococcus sp. OH2 | reverse complement strand
AGCACCAGCTCCAGCATCGAGCGCTCTGGATCCGCATAGCCGCGGCAGGTATTGCTCATGTCGGCATACACGCTCAAGAGCGGCGAGCGAGAAAACAGCGAGTGGTCGATGTGGGTGAGCTTGCGGTCAAACCAAATCTGCAGGCTGATCACCGGCACCCCTTCCAGCTCGCGCAGTTGCTGAAAATAGGGCAGTTCCCACCACCGGGCCGGCAGCAGCTCTTTGAGTGCATCCACCGAAAGGGCTGAGACGTAGGCGTCGGCGGTGACCTGAAGCGGCCCGGCAGGGGTGAGAAAGCGAAAGCCCGCTACACTGCCGTCGGGGTTGAGGTCGATGGCCTGCAGCGCCGCATTCAAATGCACCTGGCCGCCGCGGGCTACGATGGAGTCCACCATCGGCTGGCAAAGCCGCTCCGGCGGGGCGCCATCCAGGTAGGCGATCTTCGAGCCGTCCTTTTGGCGCAAAAAGCGGTTCAGGGCCGTCAGGGGCACCATGGCCGAGATCTCGTCTGGGTTGATGAAGGCCAACGCCTTGGAGACGGCGATAAAAATATCCGTGTTGACCCGCTCGTCAATGCCCTGCCGGCGCAGCCATTCTAAGAGGCTGTAGCGATCCATCTGCTCCACGTAGCGCTGGCCCCGCACCATGGCCGGCACTAGGCCCAGGGCAAATTTCACCTTTTCGCTCCAGGTGAGCATGTCGTTGTTGCGCAGGATGCCGACAATGGCGTTGAAGGGAGCAGGAATGTCCGGCAGGTCAAAGCGGGAGTAGGTGCCCGGCTTGTCCGGCTGGTTGAAGATCAAACTGTGTTCCTTCCACTGCAGGCGATCGGAGATGCCCAGCTCCCGGAACAGTTGCAAGGTGTTGGGGTAGGCGCCGAAAAAGTTGTGCAAACCCGTCTCAATCCAGTCACCGTCGGCATCCTTCCAGGCGGCCACCAGCCCCCCCAGCACATCCCGCCGCTCAAACAGCAGCGGCTGATGCCCGGCATCACATAGATACTTGGCACAGGCCAGCCCCGCCAGCCCTCCTCCAGCAATGGCTACACGCATGATGATGACAATGAGCAACATTATCTATTCTATTTGCAAACCGTTACAATCGCTCCAGCCACTGGCGGTGGGGAGAAAACCCGGAGAGCACTTGTTTCCCGCCGGGATCCGATCCCTGGTAGGATACGGGAGAAAAAAGCGATTCTCTTGGTTCCAGGGGGAGGGACGACGATGGCCAAACAAACACTGGGATCCCTGCTGTCATCCGGCTTTGATCTGAGCGGCAAGCGTGTGCTGGTGCGCGCCGATTTCAACGTCCCTCTGGATCCCCAGGGCAACATTACCGACGACACCCGCATCCGCGCCTCGCTGCCCACCATCCGAGCTCTGGCCCAGGCGGGGGCCAAGGTTATCCTCACCAGCCACCTGGGCCGCCCCATCAAAAAAGACAAAGAGACTGGCGCCCTCCAGATCACCCGCGAGGGCAATAGCCTCGCCCCTGTGGCTGTCCGCCTTTCCCAGCTCTTGGGCCAGCCGGTGGCCTTTGCCCCCGACTGCATTGGCCCTGAGGCGGAAGCCGTGGTCAGCCGCCTGGAAAACGGACAGGTGGCCCTCTTGGAAAACGTTCGCTTTTACCCGGAAGAGGAAGCCAACGACCCGGAATTTGCCCGCAAGCTGGCCTCGCTGGCTGACTTGTTTGTCAACGATGCCTTTGGCAGCGCCCACCGCGCCCACGCCTCCACCGCCGGCGTCACCGCCTACCTCCAGCCTGCCGTGGCCGGCTACCTGGTGGAAAAGGAGCTGCAGTTTCTCTCCGGCGCCATCGAGAACCCCCAGCGACCTCTGGCGGCCATCATTGGCGGCTCCAAAGTCTCTACTAAGATTGGCGTCATTGAGCGGCTGCTGGAAAAAGTGGACAAGCTCCTGCTGGGCGGCGGCATGATCTTCACCTTCTACCAAGCCCAAGGGATCCCAACCGGCAAGTCTTTGGTGGAAACCGACAAGCTGGAGCTGGCCCGCTCCCTGATGGAGAAGGCCAAAGCGCGGGGCGTGGAGCTACTGCTACCCGTGGATGTGGTGGTGGCCGATAAGTTTGACAAAGACGCCAACGCCCAGACGGTTTCCATCCACCAGATCCCCGATGATTGGATGGGCTTGGACATCGGCCCCGAATCGGTCAAAGCCTTCCAGGCTGCCCTGCAGGGGTGCCAAACCGTAGTCTGGAACGGGCCGATGGGTGTGTTTGAGTTCGACCGCTTTGCTGTGGGTACAGAAGCCATTGCCCGCACCCTGGCCGACCTCACCCAGGCCGGAGCCATCACCATCATTGGCGGCGGCGACTCGGTGGCGGCTGTGGAAAAAGTTGGCCTAGCGGACAAGATGACCCACATCTCCACAGGCGGCGGCGCTAGCCTGGAGCTGCTGGAGGGCAAAGAGCTGCCTGGTATTGCCGCCCTCAGCGAAGCGTAGTGTAGGTTCCTGCTTGGCTCATCCAAGCCAAAAGCAGCAAAAAAGTAGGGGCTGAGTTCAGCCCCTCTTTTGCTCTACTCGGCTCAGATGGCCGCAGCAATGGCGAGATCGGATCCGGCTTAGTGCATCACCACTTTAACGTTGGCGTTGTTCAAGCCAGGACGCTTCACCTCGGCCAAGGTCTTGTTGACGGCGTACTTCTGGTTGATGGAGTTGATCAACTCGGTTTGGTTGTGCTTCTTGGCCACGCCCCACAGATCAGCGATCAGGTCGTAGGAACCGTCGGGGTTCTTGGACCAGCCCAGATCGTAGTCGCCCTCCAACTGGGCCACAATGTCGGCACGAACACGCTGACCGTTGTAGCCACGCACATCGGCGTTCAGCTTAACGGTGTAGCCAAGGTCGCGCAGGGAGTTAACCAGGATCTGGCCATCGGTGATCTTGGTGCGCAAGGTGCTAAAATGAGACATGGTGTTTCTCTCCTTTGTGTAGGGGTTGGAACATCAACAGAAACAATGGGCAACCTCTAGCAGGGAAGGGTTAGGTTTAGCCATCTCTGCCTCTGCCAAGGCACTTTTGGCCTTTCGCCTCCTGCTAGAACTCCAGCCGCTGGTACTCGGCTACAGAGGCTGCTGCAGGCCGAGCCCGCTGCTGGGCCCATTCCCTCAACGCTACCACTTGCTCCGTCATGGTGCGAGATAGCGGTTGAGTTGCTTTCGTTGCTGCCAAAATGTCCAGTTGCGTAAATTCACGGTTCTGGGCAAACGCTTCGTACATGGCAGCAATCAAAACTTGTTCGATCTCTGCGCCGGAGAAGCCCTCGCAGGCTGCTGCTAGCTGACGCAGATCAAAGCGGCTAATATCCCGCCGCCGCTTCTTCAAGTGGATCCGGAAGATCTCCATGCGCTCGTTAATGTTGGGCAGATCCACGAAGAAGATCTCGTCAAAACGGCCCTTGCGCAGGAATTCACCCGGCAGGCGATCCACGCGGTTGGCCGTGGCCATGACAAACACCGGCGAGCGCTTCTCCTGCATCCAGGTGAGGAAGGAGCCAAAGATGCGGCTGGAGGTGCCGCCGTCGGAGTCACTGGAGCCTGCCGAGCCGGCGAAGGCTTTGTCCAGCTCGTCAATAAAGAGGATGGCCGGCGCCAGTGATTCGGCGGTGCGCAGAGCGCTGCGCAGGTTAGCCTCTGACTTGCCGACCATAGAGCCATCGTAGACCCGGCCCATATCCAGGCGCAGCAGCGGCAGGCCCCAGAGGCGGGCGGGGGTCTTGGCGATCAAGGACTTACCACAGCCAGGTACGCCCAGAATCAGGAGTCCCTTGGGCTGGGGCAAGCCGTAGGCACGGGCCCGCTCGGTGAAAGCCTCAGATCGCTGCAGCAGCCAACGCTTCAATTCCTCCAGACCGCCAACCGCGTCGATCGTCTCATCTTCTTCGATGAACTCAAGGATGCCGTTGCGCCGGATCAGTTGCTTTTTCTCAGAGAGAACGATATCGACCTCCGCCTCGCTGAGGCGACCGTGCATCACCACCGCCTTACGGTAAACTTTTTCCGCCTCGTCCTGCGTTAGGCCCAGGGCCGCTTTGACCAGCTTTTCCCGCGTCTCAGGGCTCAGGGATCCGCCGCGGGGAAGCTGCTCCAGCTGGCGGTTGAGGGTGCGCTCCAGGGCGGCCATGTCTGGCAGGGGGAAGTCGACTACGCAAATGTCTTTTTCCAGCTCGACGGGAATCACCTGCACCGGCGACATGAGCAAGATGGTTTTGTGGGATCCCTTCAAGCTGGCGATGGCATCGCGCAGCCAGCGTTTGACTTCGGTGTTGTCCAAAAAGTCGTGCAGATCTTTGAAGACGCAGATGGCGGGATCTTTTTGCTCCATCACCCATTGAATAGCCGGCTGGGGAGATTGGGTGTTGTGCTGGGTGAGGCTGCGGGGGTTGCCGTATTCGACAATGCCGTGGGTAACCGTCCAGATAAACAGGCGCCGCTGCGGCTTGAGAGTGCGAGCGATCGCTGCCAAAGCTGCCTCCGCCCGTTCTTCCTCTGGGGTGACCAGGTAGAGCAGTGGGTATTGAGCTTGGATGAGAATGCTGAGCTCTTGCATGGGAAACACCAACTGCGCGGAGGAAAATCTGAACGAAACCGACAGAAAGAAGGGGAAACGGCGTCTAGAGTTTGCCTGTCTTCAAGGTATCTGAGATATCCCGGCTTGCTCCTTGTTAACTCTTGTTCTAAACCCCTCCTATCTGCTCAAGTTCGCAAAGAGGCATACCTTTGAAATAGCGCAAAGAAACAGCGCAAAAAGCCTTAGCAGGGCACCAGCTCGTCTTGTCGTTGCTCTTCGGAGCCCGAGGCCGCTCCCCAGTATTCCGGCTCCACCTCTTCGAGGATGGCTTCAGAGGCGGACTGCTGGTGAAGCGAAACCACCTCTCCATTACGGATGACAAACGGATGGCTGCACTCAGGACAGCGGTGGACGCGGTAGGCGCTGCCTTGCACCCCTTCGATGACCTCCGGGTGCAGTAGGTAGAAGGTAAGGGCCTTCTCTGCTACTGCCGACATCGGCTCTCGCTCCACGGCAGCCCGAATCTTCAGATTCCGGTGCAGGTCAGGTGAGAGATACAACGTCACCTTTTGCTTGGCCTCTGCGCCTTCCACAACCTCTGGCCGCTGACTCATGGCTAACCGTTTCTCGTTATATGCCGGACTTGCGCCCCATGATAGCTAGTCTGCCGCCTTGACGGCAAGTTTTTAATAATCTGTAACGTTTTCCCGGAAATTGCTCAGGCTTGCGGAGATCCCTTGCTGGCGGAGTAGGCTAAGTAGGAGACTCAGAGCGGAACGAGCAGTCCCCATGGAACGCCTGATCAACACCTTCAGCAAAAATTTCTCCACCTGGAGCCGTCGGTTTCTGGTGCAGGCCGGCGACGGTTTGGCCAGCCTGAAAGACACGGCTCTAGATAACGGCAATCTGCTCCTCTGCAAAGCCCGCATCGCCCTTGCGGATGCCAGCTTCACCACCCTGCGGGCGTTTGGGTCTCGCTTTGGTTCTGGTCGCTAGCTGCCTAAATCTTGCAGCCGGTAGAGGTGGGCGTAGAGCCCGTTGCGGGCCATGAGCTCGGCGTGGGATCCCTGTTCTTTCAGTTCCCCTCGCTGCAGAACTAAGATGCGATCCACATTGCGGATGGTGGAAAGGCGATGGGCAATGATGAGGGCGGTGCGATCCCGCAGCAGAGTTTCCAGGGCGGATTGGATCAGGGCCTCCGTGCCCACATCCAGGCTGGCGGTGGCCTCGTCCAAGACCAAGATTTTCGGATCCCGCCACAGGGCCCGCACAAAGCTAATGAGCTGTTTTTGGCCGCTGGAGAGGTTGCTGCCCCGCTCTCGCACAGGGGTGGCGTAACCCTGGGGCAGCTCGCGGATGAGCTCGTGCAGGTGAAGTTGGCGGGCCACCCGCTCTACTGCCGCCAGATCCCCTGCCTCTCCCAGGGTGATGTTTTGTTGGATATCTCCAGAGAACAAGAATCCATCCTGCAGGATCACGCCCAGGTGGCGGTGCAGCTCGGCCTGGGGCAGATCGCGAATGTCCACGCCGTCGATGCGGATGCAGCCGCGAGTTACCTCGTAAAGGCGGCAAAGTAGGCGGATGATGGAGCTTTTACCGGCGCCGGTGGGCCCCACCAGGGCGACCTTTTCGCCGGGGCGGATGGTGAAGCTGAGGTCTTTGAGCACCCACTCGCCGGGGTTGTAGGCAAACCAGACCTGCTCGAACTGCACCTCCCCTTTGGCCGTTGGGGGCAGGTGGCGCGGCTGGACGGGATCCTGGATGGCGACGGGCAGGCTGAGGATGTGGTCGATGCGTTCCACGGCGGTGAACCCCGCCTGCAGGGCGGTGAACTTTTCCGCCAACTGGCGCAGGGGGTTGAAAAAGCGCTGGGAAAAGAGAATGAAGGCGTAGAGGCTGCCGAAGGTGAGGGGTTCTCGGGGTAAAGGCAGGGATCCCCCTCCGGCTGCCAGCACCTGCTGTCCGCCCACCCACAGGAGAGCGGCCACTGCCAGCCAGGCAACCCACTCCAAAACAGCGGAAAGGGCAGCGTCGTAGAGGATGGTCTGATCCACTTCTTGGATGTAGCGCCGGTTGATGGTTTGAAAAATCTCGCTGTTGAGCCGCTCCCGCCGAAACAGTTGCACCACGGCAATGCCCAAGACGTTTTCCTGGATCCAGGCGTTGAGCTTGGAGAGCTCTTCCCGCACGCGGAAGTTGGCATCGCGAAAGCGGCGCTGCAGCTCGACAACTACAGCGCTGGCCGGCAGGACAATGAGGATCAGCAGCAGGCCCAGATCCCAGCGCTGGCTGAGCATCACCACTGCGATCACCGCCAGGGTAAAGAGGTCGCTGACGATGCCGACCGCGCCGGTGGAAAACACATCCCCCAGAGCTTCTACATCGCTGGTGATGCGGGTAATCAACTTGCCCACCGGGGTGCGATCGAAAAATTGGGCCGGCAGGGCCAGCACGTGGGCAAAGAGATCGTTGCGGATGTCGCGGGTCATCAACTGCCCCAGCTTCTGGCTGGTATACCCTTCCAAGGCTTGAAAAAGCCAGCGGGCCAGCAGGGTGAGGATCAACAGGCCCGCGTAGGGCCAGAGGCCGGCGAGGATCCCACTGTTCCCTTGGGCGAGCGCTTGGGCGATGGGGCCGTCCAGGGCTCGCTGCAGGATCAAGGGCTGCACCGCATCGGCTAGGGCCAGGGGCGGCAAAAAGGCCAAGGCGGCCAACAACAGCTTCAGGTGCCGCCGGGCATAGGGCCAGAGCAGCCGCAGCAACCGCCAATCGCTGCGGGGATCCCTGTGGGAATCAGCAGCAGGAGGAAAGGTGG
>NZ_JANSIR010000123.1:2238-4619 GCF_047462155.1 Synechococcus sp. OH2 | reverse complement strand
GTAGATCAGTTGCCTTCATCGTTTTTGGGTGTGAGTCAGTGAGCCTTGTTGCTGGGGGACAGATGGAAAACTGGCTGTTTCAGGGCATTCTGGCCGCTTGGCTAGGGCAGGCTGTAGGCAGCTTAATGAAGAAAAACCGGCGATGTCTACCTACTCAACGTCCTACTCAGTTTCCTACGCGAAAATCTTTTTCCCGATTTGGGTGGCGGGGCTGCTGCTGATCAGCGGTGGCCTCCTGTTTGGCCTGTTTCGGGCTTTTGGGCTCTCGATAAAACCCAACCGGAACAGGTGCGCGCCAGCAACGAGCTAGAGCCCAGCCAAATCCGACAAGAGACCCGCCAAGCCGTGGCGCAACTGAGCGTGGATAGCCAATTTCTTGGCCAGGTGGGGGAGATCCGCCGCTGTATCAAAGAGGCCTAGCCAGCCCCGCTGTTGAGCCTCTCCAACTGGGCGGAAAATTGAGAGGGGACAAGCTTAGTGCCCACGCCTGCATCGGTTAGCAGTTCCAAGAGCAGGGAATGAGGGGATCCCCCGTCTAGGATGTGGGCAGCCCGAACCCCTTGAGCCAGGGCGCGAATGCAGCACTGCACCTTGGGGATCATGCCGCCCCTGACCACGCCGCTCTGGATTAACTGGCGGGCCGTCTCGATATCCAGGAGTGGAATCAGGGAGCTGGGATCCTCAGGATCTCTGAGAATGCCAGGGGTGTCGGTGAGAAGGATTAACTTTTCGGCCCCCAGAGAGGCTGCTAGCTCCCCGGCTACCGTATCAGCATTGATGTTGTAGGCTTGGCCCGTCTCGTCGGCGGCCACGCTGGAGATCACCGGGATCTGGCCGCCCTCCAACAGAGTTTGCACCAACTGGGGGTTGATGGTGCTGACTTCTCCCACAAAGCCAATTTCCGCCCGGCCCTGGGAGCGGGCTCGAATTAAATTGCCGTCCCGCCCGCACAGCCCTACTGCCGAGCCGCCGGCCAGGCTGATGAGCTGCACGATCTGTTTGTTGACTTTGCCCACCAGCACCATCTCCACCACCTCCATGGTGGCAGCATCGGTTACTCGCAGGCCATCGACAAACTTGAAGGGGATGTCCAACTTCTGCAGCCAACTGTTGATCTCCGGCCCTCCTCCATGCACCAGCACCGGACGGATGCCGACACAGGCAAGAAAAACAATATCCCGCAGCACCTCAGCTCGGCGCTCCTGCTGCACCATGGCGGCGCCGCCATATTTGATGACCATGACGCGGCCTTGGTACTGCTGAATGTAGGGCAGAGCCTCGATGAGAATCTGCGCCCGCGTCAGGGGATCGCAGGCCACAGCCTGAGGGCTGGTTGTTCCTGAAAGAGAGGCGTTGGTCTGCACGGCTAGGGATCCCGTGTAAGACAAAAACTTCCAGAAGATCCTAACTAGAAACTGACAGGCTGCTAGCTGCGCAAGGTAACCGGAAAGTGTTTCTCCAACTGGGCTCTTACTTGGTTTTGCGCGGCTTCCACCTCCGCATCGGTGAGGGTGCGATCCGGAGCGCGATAGACCAGGCGGAAGGCGAGGCTGCGCTGGCCCGGCGGCACACTTTGGCCGCGGTACTCGTCGAAAAGCTGCACCGACTGCAGCAGGGGGCCCGCCGCCTGGCGGATCACCTTCTCAATTTCTGCCACTGACAGCTCCAGCGGCGCAAAGAAGGCGATATCCCGATCCGAGGCCGGAAAAGGCGAGAAGGGAGAAAATTGTACCAGGCCCCGCCTCTCCAGGCTGGCCAGCAAGGGATCCAACTCCAGCTCAAACCCATAGACCTCATCCGGCAAGTCCTTCTCCTGGCAAAGGCGGGGGTGCAACTGCCCGAAGATGCCGGTGCGGGATCCCTCGATCCAAATACCGGCCTGCCGACCGGGGTGCAACAGCCGCGACTGCGCCTCAGGGGGATCCGGGCGAAACTCGGGGGCAAATCCCAGCCGCTCCAGCGCCGAGACCAAGAGCCCCTTGGCCTCGAACCAGTCCATGGGTCGGTTGTGGTGCCGCCAGTCGTTGGGGTTGGGATCCCCGCCCAGGATGCCGCCCAGGTGCTCCGCCTCCTGATAGGGCTCAGGACTGGAGGGAGGGGCATAGGCGAAGACGTGGCCAATTTCAAAAGCCTGTAGGGGGCCGTTGCCCTGATCCCAGTTGAAGCGAAAAGCCTCCACCAAGCCCGGCAACAGCGCCTTGCGCACAGCCGAGTACTCGGGGGAAAGCGGATTGGCGATTTTGACCAGGGAGCTGTCCTCCTCCGCCGGACAGAGGGAGATGTGGTACACCTCCGTCAGACCGATGCCCCGCATCACCTCGCGAATTTGCCGGGTCAATGTTTCCCGTGCAGAGAGGGATCCCACCTGCGGCTCCGTGGGC
>NZ_JANSIR010000123.1:414-2131 GCF_047462155.1 Synechococcus sp. OH2 | reverse complement strand
GAGAAGCGGTCGTAGCCGTAGAGACGGGCAAATTCCTCAATCAGGTCGATCTCCCGTTCGACATCCCGCAGGCGGTAGGGGGGAACAGTTACCTGCCAAACGCAGCAGGCCACGCTCGCTGTCTCCGTAGAAGGGAGGGAGGGAGCCTCCGGGGCAACTTTCTGACAGCGGGAAAGCTGAAAGCCCAGAGCCGACAAGATTTCCTCCACCTCCTCTGGCCGCACCTCTTCCCCCAACACGTCGATGAGGCGCGACAGCCGCAGCTTCAGGGTACGCTCTAAGGGCGGACGTTGATCAAAGGTAGTGAGGCCAACCACCGATCCTCCCGCCAGCCCCAAAATCAACTGCACCGCCCGATCCCGCGCCAGGTCGAGGGTAGCAAAATTAACCCCCCGCTCGTAGCGGGCCGAGGCTTCTGTGCGCAGCCCCTGCGAGCGGGCCGAGCGGCGCGTCACCACTGGGTCAAAGAGGGCTGCCTCCAAAAAAATGCTAGTGGTGGCCGAGCTCACTTCTGTCTCTTCTCCCCCCATCACACCTGCTAGGGCTACCGGCTGGCCGCCGGCCACGATGAGATGGCTTTCAGGGTGCAAGGTGCGGGTTTGGCCGTCCAGGGTTTTTAGGGTTTCTCCCGCCTGGGCAAAGCGCACCTCAATGGTGGGCTTCTTCCTGCCCATGATTTGGAGCAGGCGATCCCAGTCGAAGGCGTGCAGGGGCTGGCCCCATTCCAGCAAGATCAAGTTGGTAACATCCACAACATTGTTGATGGAGCGCATGCCAGCGGCGGCCAGGCGATGCTTTAGCCAGTCGGGAGAAGGGCCGACCTTCACTCCCTCAATCAACACGCCACTGTAGGCGGGGCAGGCCTTGGCGTCGGCAATGCGCAATTTGAAATTGGGGATGGGCTTGGCCTGTAGGGGCTGAACTGGTGGCAGGCGCAGCGGGTTGCGGGTGAGGGCGGCCACCTCGCGGGCAATCCCCACCATGCTCAGAGCATCGGCGCGGTTGGCGGTGGAAGTGAGATCCAACACCACATCATCCAGGCCCAGCAGCGGGCGGGCGTCAGACCCCAGCGGGTACAGGTTGAGATCCAAATCAGGCGGAAATTCGTGGATCCCTTCCGAAACCCTCTCCAGCCCCAGCTCAGCCAAAGAGCAGATCATGCCTTCCGAGATCACTCCCCGCTTCTCTGCTTTGGCGATGGTCAGGTTCACAGCGGGCAGATGAGTGCCCGGCGTGGCCACAGGCACGAGGAGGCCAGCGCGGGCGTTGGCCGCTCCGCAGACGATGGTGGCCGGTTGCTCGGAGCCCAAGTCCACCTGGCAAACGCGCAGCTTGTCAGCATTGGGATGGGGCTCGGCGGCTAGGATCTTGCCCAGCACCACCCCTTCAGCCCAACTGCGGCGATCTTCAATCTCCTCCACCTCAAACCCCACCAGGGTGAGGGCTTCTGCCAATTCTTCCGGGGAAAGCTCAAAGTCCACCAATTCCCGCAGCCACTTCAAGGAAATGCGCATCGCTGAGCCATCGCTGCAAACGCCGCACCCATTATCGCTCACTCCGAGTCCGGGCCAAAGGCAAGCAAGGCGCGCAAACTTCCCCTCGCAGGTAAGATGGTTACGCCATGCTGAGGTGCTGGCACCGAGGCGAGACAGCGCGTATTTCAGGCTGTGGATGTGGGTATGGGACAACGGCAACTCTTGCGCAGGATCCTGATCGG
>NZ_JANSIR010000123.1:0-297 GCF_047462155.1 Synechococcus sp. OH2 | reverse complement strand
GCCTTCTAGCTGCCATGATGGTGTGGGCTATCACCTGGCTGCTCACCCAAAGCCCTCTGGCTTTGTTGCTGTCTCGTCCGCCGCTGCCGCCGATTGTAGGCCTAGCCCCCCGTTCCACCCAGGCGCTGCTGCTGCTGGCCGCCCCTCTCGAGGATTTGCAGGCATTCTGGCAAGCGGCAACCCCCGCTTCCCAACGACGCGCCACCCGCCAGCAGTGGCGGAAGTTCTTCTCTGGCGCAGGCCCGGGCTGGCTGGGAGCCGTGTTGGCGGGGGGGTCCCTGGACTTTGAGCAAGAGG
>NZ_JANSIR010000122.1:44556-50291 GCF_047462155.1 Synechococcus sp. OH2 | reverse complement strand
CAAGCGGGTGAGGAACCCCCACCCGCCTGCGCGGTGGGGTAGTTCATTCGACCACATTTCGGAAGAATCCCTGGCCAGTTGGCGGCAGCGCTACCGGCAAACTTTAGATCGGGTGGAGTCGGAGTCTAACTAATTGGAGCTACAGGGCAGGGATCCCTTAGGAGCTGGGGTGGACAGGCGGATTTCGGGAAGTACGCAATTGCTGGGCCTGATCGGGGATCCGGTGGCCCACAGCCTATCCCCGGCGATGCACAACGCTGCCTTGGCGGCCATGGGAGAAGACTACTGCTACGTGCCCTTTCCGGTGGCGGCAGAGCGCCTGGCAGTGGCGGTGGCCGGGCTGGCGGCCATCGGGGTGCGGGGGTTTAACGTCACCATTCCCCACAAGCAGGCGATTCTGCCTTTGCTCAGCCAGGTGGAAGCGCGGGCGGCAAAGGTGGGAGCAGTAAACACGGTCTACGCCTTGCCGGAGGGAGGCTGGGGCGGCACCAACACCGATATCGACGGCTTTGTTCAGCCTTTGCGGGGCTTGGAAAAAGGGATCCCGACCCTGATCCTGGGCTGTGGCGGGGCGGCGCGGGCGGCCATCCAGGGCTGTTTGGAGTTGGAGTTGGGGCCAGTACGGGTGGCCGGGCGATCCCCTGAGAAGTTACGGGCTTTGCAACAGACCTGGCCCCAGGTGGAAACGCTGAGCTGGGCCGAGCTGGATCGCCACTTGCCCGAGACTTCCCTTGTGGTCAACACCACCCCCGTGGGCATGTACAAGCCGGGATCCCCTGCCGAGCTGTCTCCCCTTAGCCGGGAGCAGCTGCACCTTCTGCCCGCCGGCGCCGTTGTCTACGATCTCATCTATGTACCGGATCCCACTCCCCTGCTGCGGATGGCCGCAGAGTTAGGCCATACCCCCATCAGTGGGCTGGAGATGCTGATCCACCAGGGGGCCAAGGCCCTCTCCCTCTGGCTGGGGGGCAAGCCTGTGCCGGTGGAGGTAATGCGGCAGGCGGCCCGGCAGCAGTTGGCCCAGATTGAGGCAGATAGGGCAAGGGATCCCAAGCCCCAGCTCTCCTCTCAAAGTTGAGCGCAATTGGCTGGGGGCGGGAACAATTGCCTCGGGCCTGCCGATCTCTAGGGGGAGATAGAGCTAAAGCAATTCTCGATGGGGTTAAGGGTGTTAAGGTTGCCGAGGCGGCAGCGGAAATGGCTTGTAGGTGTGCTTGGCACACTGATGTGGCTGGGATCCGGAATTGCCGCCCAGGCCCAATTCCCTAGGTTTGGCCATTCTCTTTTCCCGGACTCCGGTTCCGCGCTTCAGGGCAGCGAGAACCAGACAGGATCCCTGTCTGCTCCTCAGCTCGATGCCTTCTGCCGGCAACCCCCTGAGGAAGTGGCGCGCAAGGCTCAACTGCGCCAGCGGGCCACCCAGTCAGAGGCCGCTTGGGCCGAATACACCCAAGTCTTAGCCGAACATCGCGCTGCCTTGATGGCCTGCCGCAGCCGCCGTTGGCCGCAAATCCAAGCCATTTGGGTGCGCTTGCATCCCTGTGATGCCAAGCCGGGCGTACTGGATCAGGTGTTTGACCAAGTGGTGAACCTGGGCTACAACCGCGTTTTTATCGAGACGCTTCACGATGGCCGCTCCGTTCTGCCCGATGGAGCGGGCGGGATCTGGCCCAGCCTGCAGCCCAATGCTGATTTGTTGGATTTGGCTTTCAAGGCGGCGCGACGGCGGGGGCTATCGGCCTATGCCTGGGTGTTTTCCCTCAATTTCGGCTACAGCTACGGGCTTCTCCCAGATCGCCAGAAAGTTCTGGCCCGCAACGGCCGTGGCCTCACCACCGTCTTGGATCCGGCGACAGCCCTTGCGGAAGATTTGGGCAGCCCGGATGAGGTGTTTGTGGATCCCTTCCATCCCATGGCGCGACGGGATTTTGCCGAGCTAATCCGCCGCATCCTGCAGCGGCAGCCGGATGGGATCCTCTTCGACTACATTCGCTATCCGCGCGGCTCTGGGGGATCCAGTGTGGCAGCCACTGTTCGGGATCTGTGGATCCATGGGGAGGCGGCCCGGCAAGCCTACCTGGATTTGGCAGAAAACCCGGCGGGCCGAGCCTTGCTGGAGCGTTACCTCAGCCAGGGCTATATTACTGTGGCGGATGTTCTTCATCTGGATGCCACCTATGCCGAAGAGCCCCGCTGGCGCCAGCCAGGGGATCCCAAGCCCAGCGCAAGCAGGGAGCGGCCGCTTTCTCCAGAACTAGGGGACGGGATGGCCCAAAGCAAAGCAGGCGAGAATTGGCATTCCACCCATGCCGATTTAGAAGGTGATTCAGGGAATAGGGATTTAGAGAATTTGGCGGCTCCCCGTCCAAAAGCAGCGCCGCCGGATCCCACCCCTACCCCTAGCGCCGCTCTCCGACAGGAGCGCTGGCAAGAGCAGCTCTGGCAGCTCAGCGTTGAGTTTGCCCGCTATGGGATCCTCGATTACCTGCGGCAAGCTGCCCAACCGGCCCAAAGCCTTGGGATCCCGACCGGGGCCGTCTTTTTCCCCGAGGGCAACCAGGCGGTGGGAGAAGGGTTCGACGCCCGTCTCCAGCCTTGGGATCGCTTTGATCCCGGCATGGAGTGGCACCCGATGTCCTATGCCAAGTGCGAGGCTAGCTCCTGTGTAGTGCAGCAAGTGGAGCGAGTCTTGGCTGTGGCTTCTCCTCAAACCTTTGTGTGTCCGGCTATTGCCGGCCTATGGGGACAAGCGCAGCGAAAACGCCCCAGCTTGGAAATCCAGATGGGATCCCTGGCCCGCCGCTTTCCGCAGTTGCCTTGTGTGAGCCACTTTGCCCTCTCTTGGATCGAGCCGGAGCTGGAGCGCAGCCGTCGCACCTGTCAATTCTGATGCTCACCCCACACCCGCAAGTTGGGAATTCTGAAATTATGAACCCCGAACAATTCGATCTGATTAACCGCTTGTTTCAACTCACGTTTCAAATCGGGGATCGCTTGGGATGTGAGTCTTCTGACCCCGCTCAACTACTCCTGACCGACCGGCCCGGCCTAGAAGCAAGCCACCTATATTTCCCGTCCGATTACGTTTACGAGGATCTGGATCCCGAAGTGTGGGCCAATTATGCGGCTGAGGTGCCAGCTTTATCGCAGATGGCTGACCTTTTGCAATCCTATCCCCTCACCCGTGGCATTTATCGCCAAGACGAGGTTTCGTGGTGGATTTGCGCTTTTTGGATGGCCCAAGAGGGATTGGGAACCAACGTGCTCTTGCGCGCCCACAGAGTCGAAACTTAGGCAGTTGATCCCCAAGTTCCCTCTCGTCTTGGGATGGGGATCGGTTTTACTTAACATCTACATCGACTCTGGCGCGCTCAGGCCGAGAATGCCGGTGAGCACGTTAAATAAAACCTGTCGCGTGGCCTGCACCAATTGGATGCGGGCTTGGGCCAAAAGAGGATCCTCTTTTAAGAGGGGCAAAATGCGGCAGTTGTCGTAAAACTTGTTGAAATCGGCAGCAATCGCCTCGGCATAGCGAATGATCTTGTGAGGGGCGCGCTCTTCGGCAGCGGCAATCAGCTCATCGGGCAGGGCCAAGAGGCGCAGCAGCAGGGATCGCTCTTCAGGTTCTTTGTAGGGCAGTTTTTGCTGCTCCGTCAAAGCAACTGTGGCGGTTAGCTGCACCTGTTCCTCTTCCTGTAACCGCCGCAGCAGGGTACAGCAGCGGGCATGGCTGTAGTGGACATAGACCACCGGGTTGTCGAAAGTTTGCTTGACGGCCAAATCCAAATCAAAGTTGATGGGGCTGTCCATGCTGCTGCTGAGCAAAAACCAGCGGGCTGCATCGACCCCCACGCCAATTTCGGGATCCTCAATAAGATCGTTTAAGGAGACAAAATTGCCGGTGCGCTTCGACATGCGCACTTCGGTCTTCTCGCCGGTTTCCGGGTCGGTTTTGAACAATTTGACAAATTGTCCAATCAGGATCTCCAGCTTGACCTCTGGGCTGAAGGCGCCCACCGCCGCCCTTAAACGACCGATATAGCCGTGGTGATCCGAGCCGAGGATGTTGATGAGTCGCTGATAGCCCCGCCGCACTTTGTCGCGGTGGTAGGCAATATCGGCGGCCAGGTAGGTAAAGGAGCCATCGGCCTTTTGCACCACCCGATCCTTGTCGTCGCCAAACTCTTGGGTTTTGAAATAGACGGCCTCTTCCGCCCCCGGCTTGGGATCCTCACCCCGCGGCGCCTTAGCCCTGTAGAGGAAGCCGCGCTCCTGCAGCTCCTGCAAAGCCTGTTGGATGGCGCTCAGCCCTGTCTGGGGATCGGGGGTGTGCAGGCGGCGTTCGCTAAACCAGTGATCGAACTCGGTGCGCAGTTGTTGCAGGGTCTGCTGTTGCCAGGCCAGCATTTCCTGGTAAGCAAAATCGGTGTACTCTTCCGGGGTGGTGGGCAGAGGGCGGATCCCGGCCTTGACCTGATCCAACAGCCGCCGGGCGATATCGACCAAATAGCTGCCGTGGTAGGCATCTTCCGGCAGAGCCACCTCTTCGCCTTGCAGTTGTCGCACCCGCACTTCTAGCGACTGGCCCAGGAGCCGCATCTGGTTGCCAGCATCGTTGATGTAGAACTCCCGCTCCACCTGGTGCCCCGTCCAGCGCAGCAGGTTGGCCAGGGTCGAGCCGACGGCAGCCCAGCGCCCATGTCCCACGTGCAGCGGCCCCGTTGGGTTAGCGGAAACATACTCCAGCAGGATGCGCTCGGGATGGGGGGCAGCGGTTTTGCCGAAATCTTCCCCCAACCGCAACAGCTCTTGCAATCGCTCGGCCAAAAAGGGATCCCCCAGCCGGAAGTTGAGGTACCCACCGCCTGCCACCTTGGTTTCTATGTCCGGCAGATCCAGGTGTTTTTGCAGGGTTTGGGCAATTTGGGCCGGCGCCATGCGGCAGAGCTTGGCCATCCCCAAGGGGGTAGGACAGGCGTAGTCGCCGTAGCGGGGATCGCTGGGGATCTGGATCACGGGAGTAACCCCTGCCGCCTGCTCAGGTGTTAGGGATCCCAGTTGGCCTGCGGCTACCGCCCGTTGAAGACTCTCGGATACGGCGGCGGCGAGGAACCGAATCAGGGAGGTGGATAGGGGTTGAGTGGCCATAGCGGTTCGCGTTGGCAGACCTCGAGGGAAGTTCCAGGGATGTCAAGAAGCACTATCATATCGACAACCAACCGGCTTTGACAAAAGAACAGATCCTCCCCAGCTAGACACTGCCCTTACCTGCCTTGCGAAAACCAATCTGAGAAACCGGTGGAACAGAGTTCTCGGTCGGGCTTTAAGGTATCCTAAAATACAAGAGCTTGGCCCCACCTTGCTAGGTTGGTTGCTAGCTGTTGTCAGCTCAGGTCAAGTTTTGCCACCTTTCCCCCTGCGGATCCCTACTGAGCCAGGTGCTGCGGAGCATATGGATATGTCCATCTCGAAATCGTCGCGTCGCCAATTCCTGCAATCTGCTGCTGCGGCTGCCTCTCTGGTGGCCGTTGGCGGGCTAAAGGCCAAGGCTCAGAGCCGCGGGCCGCTTCTGGTTTCCCAGGGCCTGACGCCCCTGAAGTTCACCCTTTCTTGGTTGCCTTCCTCGATGGATACCCCCCTTGGAACTGCGATCTTGAAGGGCTACTTTGCTGAAGAGGGGCTAGAAGTAACCTACGAGCGCGGCTTTGGCTCTGCCGATTCCATCACTAAGATTG
>NZ_JANSIR010000122.1:38961-44462 GCF_047462155.1 Synechococcus sp. OH2 | reverse complement strand
CTGCTGGCCAGTACGACCTGGGGGAAGGGGATCCCTACTCCATGATCGAGTTCAACGCCAAAAACCCGGATGTGCCCTTGGTGGCGATCTTTGTTCACTTCAACCGCTCTCCCTTCGGCATCTATACCCTGAAAGGCAGAGGCATTACAGAGCCGGCCCAACTGGCGGGCAAGAAGCTGGGGGCGCCTGCAGGAGATGCGCCGCGTCGGCTCTGGCCGGTGTTTGCCAAGCAAGTCGGCATCGATCCGGCTTCAGTAGAGTGGCTAACCATGGAGCCACAGTTACGCGAGCCCTTCCTGATCCAAGGCCGGGTGGACGCAATTAGCGGCTTTATGACCTCGGCCATGCCCAATTTGGTGCGGGGTGGCGTTAGCTTGAACGACATCACGCCTTTTCTCTACAACGACTATGGCCTTGAGCTGTACGGTAATGCCGTCATCACCCGTGTGCAACTGCTGCGCGAGAAGCCGGAGCAACTCAAAGCTTTCTTGAGGGCCTACGTCAAGGGCTGGCAAGACACCATCCGCGACCCCGACGGCAATATGTTGGCGTTTTTGGACAAAGCCAGAGCCGAAGGGCAGGTGCTGGACACTGCCATTGAGAAACTGCGTCTCACCCTAGCTATGCCGCGTCTGTTTGTTACCGAGGAGGTGCGGGAAATTGGCTTGGGGGACGTGGTGCCTGCCCGGATGGAAACCGCGATTGCTCAGGTGGTGGATGGCTTTGGCCTCTCTGCCAAACCGCCTCTGGAGAAAGTATTTGACAACAGCTTGCTTCCCCCCCAATCCGAGCGAATGATCGCCTGATCTGGAGAATCACACAACAACTTTGAAGCGCTGTCTGTGAAGCGCTGTCTGTTGACTTGCAGAGACAGTGAACGCTTCTTGCCGGCCAGACGGCTTTTCCCGATGGCAGGTGAGGAACCCAGCTCATTGGCTCAGTCATTCCAGCAAGATATTCTCCAAGCTTTTCGCAGCAGGGATCCCAGACTTCTCTTGGGAGAGAGGTAGGTTTTAATCGCATTTGCGTTGCTGGGTTAGAGATGGCAAGCGAGGCGCAGCAGCAAGGGAATATCTCAAACTTTGTTTAAAGTTACTTAAACTTGAGCAACTGATGTGCTGAGAAAGGCGACTGAAGAGTGCTCATCAGAGTGCTCACCGTTTCCGATCCCGAAAAAAAGCTGAATAAGTTTCTGCTGCCTAGGGATCCCTCTTAGTCTGGAGGGGATCGCTAGGGAGCTGATATCCTTGGAAACTTTTGTCCTAATTAAGCAAGTTCCCGATCAAAATGCCAAAGCCGGCATCAACAGTGACGGCACGATCGACCGGGCCAAGGCCAAGCGGATGCTGAACCCCTTCGATCGCTATGCGCTGGAAGCGGCCCTGCAAACCAAACGGCAACATGGGGCGAGGGTGACAGCGATCACGATGGGGCCACCCCCGGCCATTGAGGTGCTCTACGAGGCCATTGCCCACGGCGTGGATCGGGGCATTTTGATGACCGACCGCCGCCTGGCCGCTTCGGATACCTTGGCCACTGCCTACACCCTGGCCCACACGGTTCGCTATGCGGGCCGGCCCGATGTCATCTTCTGCGGGCTGCAGACCACCGACGGCGACACAGCCCAGGTGGGGCCCCAGTTGGCCGAGCGGCTGGGGATCCCTCAGGTTACCTATTGCGAGGCCTTTGAGATCCGCGATGGGATCCTGGTGGCGCGGCGGGCCATCGAGGGGGGATCCCAAACGGTGGCGGTGCCGCTGCCGGCCTTGGTCACGGTGGCCAATTCAGCGCGACGTCTGGCCTATCCCACCCTACGCGGCGTGCAGCGGGTGCAGCGGTTGATGAGGGATGAGGCGGCACGGGCCGAGGCCATCCAGATCCTCAACCTGGACGATGTGGGGGCCGATCCAAAGCGCTGCGGCCTCCAGGGATCCCCGACCATCGTGGCCGCCACCGAAAAAGTGGGGGAAATCGGTGGCAACTGTCAGGTCTTTCAAGGGCAGCCCGTGCCGCAACTGGTGAAGGAATTGGCTCAGGCACTTGACTTGAGCCTCTACCTAGCTACCTCTTAGGCTTTACCCTCTTTTCCCTTCTGCTAACTCCACCCTTTCAACCCATTCCTTGACTTCTCAGTTGCAGCCCGCCCAAACCTGTTGGGTGAATTATCACTAAGTTGCGGAAATCTGTGTAGGAATTGACGAAACTTCCCAGCCTTTCTACTTCGATGAGGAGTCGTAAGCTCTATGGAGCACAAGCGGGTGTTGATCTTCGCCGAGCAGATCAAGGGTGAGTTGCAACCCATTGGCCTGGAGCTGTTGGGAGCGGGGCGACGGCTGGCCGATAAGCTGGGAGCGACCTTGAGTGCCCTCGTCCTCGGCCACAACATCGCTCACCTGCCCCCAATCCTCATCGGCCACGGGGCGGATCAGGTCTTCATCGCCGACCACCCCGAGTTGGCCGAATACCGCACCCTGCCCTACCGCCGCGTTATCCTGGACTTGCTCAAAAGCTGGCCCCAGCCACCCCACACCATCCTGCTGGGATCCACCACCACCGGTCGGGACTTAGCCCCCCGTCTGGCCGCCCACCTGGAAACCGGCCTGACCGCCGACTGCACCGAGCTTGACATCGGCCCCTTCGAGTACAGCAACAGCCGAGATCCCGACAAGTCTGGTTTCTTCCCCGAATGCCTGTACGCGATTCGGCCCAGCTTTGGTGAGTCCCTCAAAGCCCGTATCCTCGGCCCCTGGAAAAACCCGCAAATGGCCACCGTGCGCCCCGGCGTGATGCTGCCCTTGCCATGGGACGGATCCCGCCAAGGGGAAGTGATCCCGGTGCCGGTCAACTTGGAGCCGGAGGATCTCAAGCTGCACATTGTGGAAACGGTGCGCAACCTCTCCCAGGCGGTGGATCTGACGCGGGCCAAGGTGATCGTTTCCGGTGGCTACGGGCTGGGATCTCCAGAAGGCTTTGAGCTGATGAGAGCGCTGGCCGCCTGTTTCCCCAACAGCGCCGTCGGCTCCTCCCGCAAGGCTGTGGATGCCGGCTGGATCCCCTATGCCCACCAGGTGGGGCAAACCGGCAAGACCGTTCGCCCCCAGCTTTACATCGCCTGCGGCATTTCCGGTGCCATCCAACACCGCGTCGGCATGGACAAGTCCCAGACCATCATCGCCATCAACAAAGACAGCGCCGCTCCCATCTTCAAATTTGCCCACTACGGCATCGTTGGGGATCTCTACCAGGTGGTGCCCGAACTGATCCGGCAACTGCAGCAGATGCAGGAGGAAATCCAGGCGGGAGCTCCTGCACGGCTTGCGCAAACTCCCGCCGCGCGGATCCCTATCTTGCAGGGCCGCTAATAATCCTTAGGAAAGCACTCTAGTGCAGGGCCATCGTCAACAATCCCTGCTGTCCCAGCAACAGCTCCCGCAACAGGGTAACCAGACCCACCCACGCTACAGGCGCCATGTCCACCCCCCCCAGGGGCGGGATCAAGCGGCGTGTCGGGCGCAACAGAAACTCCGTCAGGCCAACCACCAGGGAGTAGGGCAGTCGAGAAGTATCCAGTTGCGGATACCAAGACAGGAAAATGCGCAGCACAAACAGGACGGTGTAGATCCCCAGTAGCGGACCCAGCACCCAGGCAGTGAATTGCGGCAGCATACGTCTTGCAGGAACCAGGCTCTAGAGGATACGAGGATACTCGGAATGCAGGGACTCGGCTCTAAGCTTAACCCCAAGTTTTTAAAACTTTAACTCCGTTTCCAAAATAGTCCTACAAGCAGGGCGGCAGCCACTAGAGACTAGCGTCATAATGGTCATATCTTGCTGACTGCAGGCAGGGATCCCATGCAGGGAAGATTACAAGAGATCGATATCCGCAGCATCCTTCAATTGATCGAGTTGGGCCAGCGCACCGGTGAGCTTTTCGTAGAGGCCAGGCCCTCTATCTACTGGTTCGTCTTTTTCCTGAATGGGCAAATCATCTATGCCTCTGAAGGCGAAGGGAGCACTGCCCGCCTCAGAGACTACCTGCGCCGCTTCAAGCTGGAAGCTGCCCTAGACGAAGTTGAGATCCCCCACAAAGCAGCGGTCAATGCCCCCGAGTACAACCGCCTCTGGTCTTTGCTGGAAAGCCACAAGCTCAACCCCAGCCAAGGCAAGCAAATCCTGCTGGGCATGGTGCGGGAAGTCCTCTTTGACCTGCTCAGCCTCCACCAGGGCTCCTTCATTTTCGAAGCCGGACCCCCCTTGGCCCCGCAATTGACCACCTTCCCCGTCACTCCCCTGCTTACTGAGATGGTCACCCAGGTGCAGGAGTGGAAAAAGCTGCATCCCTATATCCAAGCTCCTAACCAAGCCCCCACCATCCTCAACCCCCTGCCGCTCCAGCAAACCTTGCCCGCCCCCGTCTTCAAAGCCCTGAGCGAGTGGTCCGACGGCAAAACCAGCATTCGCCAGATGGGTCGCTACCTGGGCCGAGACACCCTGGCAGTGGCCAAAGCCATCTATCCCTATGTTCGCCAAGGGGCAATCCACCTCTCCGACCCCGTCCTGATCGCCGAGCCCCAGCGCACTCGTCCCCTCAAACCCAGCGACAAGCCCAGCCACATCCTTTGTATCGACGACTCCATGGCCATCCAAAAAACTGTGGAGTTCATCCTGCAAAACGAGGGCTACCAGGTCACCACCATCGGCAACCCCCTCAAAGCCCTGGGACAGGTGTTTCTCCTCAACCCCGACATGATCCTCTGCGATGTGGCCATGCCCAAATTGGATGGGTATGAGCTGTGCGCCATGTTGCGCAAATCCAGCCAGTTCCGCGAAACCCCCATGATCATGCTCACCGGCAAGGACGGCTTCATCGACCGGATCAAGGCCCGCATGGCCGGGGCCAACGAGTTTCTCAGCAAGCCATTTTCCGAGAGGGAATTGTTGACCGTTGTCGAGTCTTATTTAGGCCCACCTCCCAAGCGGGGCGGCGGCGAATAAGCGTGGGGCCAGCCGAAGTTCCTAAAAAATGTCGAGATTCGAGCCAAGCAGGCAGAGTACAGCAGAATACTGGACAGAAGAGGAACTTCACCAAACAATAGGGGGTAGTCCAGCTAGCCTAGGGCTACAGGGCTAAATGCGGCCAAAAGCGCCAAAAGATAGGATCCCCCTTCAGCTAGAAACCGCAGGAGCTCCGCCCTGTACCCGTAGGGTCAAGGCCGGGAGGAATGCAGAGGACGTATAGTTGCAACATGACCCAAGTTTTAACTATTTCTTGCAAGCTCAAGGTATCTGCGCCGCAAGCCGCCAAGCTGGATGCGACTCTGGATGCGTTTGCACAAGCACTCCTCGCGCCAGCGGGCCGGAGGCCTCACTGGGTTAACCAAAACATGCCAGAGAAGATAGTCAACGCCATTAAGCTCCAATCTCTTTGCTACCGTGAGATTCGGGCGCGGTTTGGTCTCTCCAGCAATAAGGACTCCGTCCCGCTAGCGCGATTGGCACAA
>NZ_JANSIR010000122.1:38666-38951 GCF_047462155.1 Synechococcus sp. OH2 | reverse complement strand
GGCAGGAGGCTAGCCGCTGCACGTAAGAGTGCCCAACAGAAAAACCGTCCAGTTAAAGTGTTTAAGGGCGGCTTTGTCACGTATGACGCCCGCATCTTCTTTTTCCGTGAGAGGGACTGGACAGTATCGCTAACCACCGTCGAGGGACGCGAACGCTTTGAGCTGGATGTAGGTCACTACCAGCGCGGGATGCTGGCGGGTTCTCATCCCAAAGCAGCCACGTTGGTCAAACGCCAAGACGGTTCCTCCTTCATCCAGATTGATGTGGAGTCTGAGGTACCAGAG
>NZ_JANSIR010000122.1:38277-38656 GCF_047462155.1 Synechococcus sp. OH2 | reverse complement strand
CACAACAGGTAGGCAGGAGGCTAACCGCTGCCCGCAAGGTTGCCCAGCAGAAAAACCGTCCGGTCAAAACGTTCAAGTCTGGCTTTGTTACCTACGATGCCCGCATTTTCTCCTTCCGTGAGAGGGACTGGACAGTATCGCTGACCACCGTCGAGGGACGCGAACGCTTTGAGCTGGATGTTGGCTCCTACCAGCGCGGCAGGCTAACAGGTTCAAATCCCAAAGCAGCTACGTTGGTCAAACGCCAAGACGGTTCCTCCTTCATCCAGATTGGTGTGGAGTCTGAGGTACCAGAGCCGGAGCACGCCGTCAAGGCAACGGGCGTGGATTTAGGTAGGAGGGATATTGCCCACACCTCTGAGGGAGACCACTGGAATGC
>NZ_JANSIR010000122.1:37794-38267 GCF_047462155.1 Synechococcus sp. OH2 | reverse complement strand
AGGTCAGAGACCACTACTCCCGCTTGAGAGCGGCTCTGCAACGCAAGGTCGGTGAGGGCACACGCAGCACTCGGCGTCGATGCTGGGAGCTGTTGCAACGGCTGTCTGGTCGGGAGAGACGCTTTCAAGCCTGGCTGAACCACTGCATCTCTACTTGCGTCAGCGGGACGGAGTCCTTAGCGATTGTTGCTAGGGCCAAAGCTACCTGTAGCCTCATTGCCTTGGAGGGCTTAACTGGGATGAGAGAACGCACCAATCAACAGTCGCGTAGTAAAGTTGAGCGTCGGCGGGTGAACAGTTGGGCGTTCTCCCAGTGGAGACAGTTTCTAGAGTACAAGGCAGCAAGAGCAGGGGTGAAGGTGGTGGTAGTGCCACCTGCCTACCCTTCGCAAACTTGTCACCGCTGCTTGTGGCTTGGGCAGCGGGAAGGGAAGCGTTTTCGTTGTGTCAACCCGGCTTGTGGCTGGGAGGGA
>NZ_JANSIR010000122.1:36990-37524 GCF_047462155.1 Synechococcus sp. OH2 | reverse complement strand
GCTTAAGCCCGCTCCGTACCGCTTAGCGGTCGGAGCCGGGTAGTTTACGGGATTACCCAATTAAAATTGGCTCTTCCGGGTAGATTACCAGCTGACGCGGCTGCTGCTGGGCCAAAGCCAAGACAATGGTCAGCGCCCCCAAGCGGCCCCAGAACATCACCAAAACGATGATCAGTTGGCCAAACAAGTTCAGCTTCCCCGTGAACCCTGTCGAGAGGCCACAGGTGGCAAAAGCGGAGATGACCTCGAAGAGTACCGGATCCAGCCTGCTGTGGTGGTGGGTAATTAAGATCAGCCAAGTTGCCAATAGCACCACGAATAGAGAGACAGTCAACACCGCTGCCGCCTTGCGCACCATCGAGGGATCCAAACTGCGCCCGGCAATCTGGGCGCTGGGCAGGCCGCGGGCATAGCCCCACAGAGCCAACACCAACACCGCCAGGGTACCAGTGGTCATGCCGCCCCCCATGGAAGCCGGGGCAGCCCCGATAAACATCAGGATCATCAGCAGCAACTGGCTCGCCGGTGTCAACT
>NZ_JANSIR010000122.1:23883-36817 GCF_047462155.1 Synechococcus sp. OH2 | reverse complement strand
CTCACCTCCTGCAAGGATCCCTGGGGCAAGCTCTCGGCCAAGAACATCCCCAGGCCGCCCGTGCAGAGCAAGACCACCACCACGACCAGGGTGATGCGGGTGTGCAGAGAGGGGCGGTGGCCCTGCGGCCAGGTTAACAAATCCGACAAAACCGGGATGCCCAAGCCGCCAATAAAAATTAGAGTGCCCAAGATCGCCAGCGACAGGCCATCCGTAGGGATCCCCTCCTGCCCAAATAGGTCGAACCCCGCATTACAGAAAGCTGACACGGCGTGAAAAATGGCCAGAAAAACCGCCCGACCTGGCCCGTAGAGATCCCGCCAATGCACCCAGAGCAGCAGGGCCCCTCCCAGCTCGATCAGAGTGACCCCGATCAACACCCGCCGCATCAATTCCAGAATGGCCCCCGGATCGATCAGGCCCAGCGAATTGCACAGCGCCAGGCGATTGAGCAGGGAGATGCGCCGCCCGATCAGTTGGAACACCACCACCGCCAAAACCATGAAGCCCACCCCGCCAATTTGGATCAACAGCAGCAAGACGATCTGGCCAAGCAGAGTGAGATCCTCCGCCGCCACAATCGTCGAGAGCCCCGTTACGCTCAGGGCGGACATGGCCGTAAACAGCGCCTCATTCCAGCTCAAGGGATCCCCGCGCCCAATCCCCGGCAGCATCAGTAGCAAAGTCCCCACCACCGCTAGCAGACCTAACCCTGCGACCAGGCGCAGGGGCGGCGGCAGCGGGCGACGCCTGTCCCCAAAAAAGAGCCGGTGCAAGCGGCTGGCCGGGATCCAAGAGGACTGAGGCAGCGTCGGGCGAGGGGTTCCTGAAGATCGGGGAGACACCCATCCCTCGGACCCCTCGGGTTGTGACGGCGGGACACAGCCCTCTCTCATCGGATCCCCCCGTTACATCTCGTTCAGCCGCGAGATATTGGTATTGGCCCCCAACACCACCAGCAGGTCTCCTTTCTCCAGCAGGTAATCTGCCGGGGGAGAAACCACCAACGATTGTTTTCGCTTCACCACCAAGACCGTGATGCCAAAGCGGCGACGCAAGTCCGACTCCGCCAGCGTATGGCCCACCAGCGCCTCCGGCACCTCCAGCTCCGTAATGCTGTAGCCCGGCTCCAGCTCCAGTTGATCCAGGATCCCTGGCGCTGTTAGCACCTGAGCCAAACGCCGGCCCGCCTCCTGCTCCGGCAAGACCACCCGATCGGCCCCCACCCGCAAGAGAATCGAGCGTTGCCGCTCTGTCGAAGCCTTGCAAACCACGTTGCGCACCCCCAAACTTTTGAGGGCCACCGTCGTCAATAGGTTGCTCTCGAAATCGCTGCCGATGGCCACCACCACCGTGTCAAAGGAGAGAATATCCACTGCTCGCAGCGCATCCTCATCGCTGGAATCCAGCGCCACCACCTGCGTCAGTTGATCCGCCAGACGCTGTACGATCTCCCGGCTGCGGTCGATCCCCAAAACATTGTGCCCCCGCTCCATCAGCGTGAGGGCCAAACTCGTGCCGAAGCGTCCCAGACCGATCACCGCATACTCGCGATCCGCCCGCCCCATGCGCCCCCTTGCCCTTCCTTGCAAGACCAAACACTGATCATAAGCCGACGCAGAGGGATCCGGCAGGGCTGTGACCCTAGGCAGACTCAGGTTTAGGCAAGGTGGAAGGGTGAGGGATCAGCTCGCGCGTGGAGCGGCGCTCCACCATCTCAGCCGTGATGCGCACGTATTTGATATCCCGGCGAGAGGGAACCTCGTACATCACGTCCAGCATCAGCTCTTCCACAATGGCCCGCAGCGCACGCGCCCCCGTTTTGCGACGGTAGGCTTCCTTGGCAATGGCAGAAATGGCAGCCGGCTCGAACTCTAGCTCCACCCCGTCCATGCGCAACAACTTCTGGGCCTGCTTGAGGATGGCATTTTTGGGCTGCGTCAAGATGGCCTCGAGGGCCTTCTCGTCCAGGGGATCCAGGGTAGCCACCACTGGCAGCCGCCCGATGAATTCTGGGATCATGCCGTACTTGATCAAATCCTCCGGCTCCAGCGCCTTAAGGGCATCGGCCAGGCGTTGTTCACGGGTAACTGCTAGCTGCTCCCCTGGCTTGATAAAGCCCATTGACTTTTTGCCAATGCGCTGCTCGATCACCTTATCCAGGCCGACAAAAGCGCCCCCACAGATGAAGAGGATGTTGGAGGTATCGATTTGAATGCAATCTTGATAGGGATGCTTGCGCCCTCCCTGAGGAGGCACGTTGGCAATAGTTCCCTCCAGCATCTTCAACAAAGCCTGCTGCACCCCTTCGCCGGAAACGTCGCGGGTAATGGAGGGGTTTTCGCTCTTACGGGCAATTTTGTCGATTTCGTCGATGTAGATGATGCCGCGCTGGGCTTCTTCCACATCCATGTCCGCCACCTGCAGCAGGCGCAACAGGATGTTTTCCACATCTTCGCCGACGTAGCCGGCTTCCGTGAGGGTAGTGGCATCGGCAACGGCAAAGGGTACATCCAACATGCGGGCCAGGGTTTCGGCCAGCAGGGTTTTGCCGGAGCCGGTGGGGCCAATGATCAAAATGTTGGACTTTTGCAGTTCCACCTCATCCAGCTCTGCAGCTCCGAGGCTGCTGGGGTTGGCCTTAGCAGCCAGCCGCTTGTAGTGGTTGTAAACCGCCACCGACAGAACCTTCTTGGCTTTCTCTTGGCCAATCACGTACTGGTCAAGGTAGCGCATGATCTCGCGCGGCTTAGGCAACTGCGCCAGAGAAGGCAGGCCGCGAGAGGATTTTTTAGGGGTTTCGCGACGTTTGGCAACAGAATCCGTCTCAGGTCGGGTATGGCCGTCGTAGAGTTCCTCCTCCAAAATCTCGTTGCACAGCTCTACACACTCGTCGCAGATGTAGACCCCCGGCCCCGCAATCAACTTACGCACTTGATCCTGGGACTTATTGCAGAAGGAGCATCTCAGGTGGGAGTCATGCTTGGCCATGGGATCCTCGTTGCTGTTTGCTCTTGGCTATCGTGTTTGGCAAATTCTAGAAAAAGCCGGACGTTCCAGTGCTGCTCAAACGTGGGGCGCGGCTGGAGAGGCGTAGGGATACTGCAAGGGACAGAACTTACTGACTTACTAGTCTAGCACTTCCTTCCAGATTGTGGGCTTCCTAAGCCGGCCGTAGAAGATTGCCCTGCTGCTGAGAACAGCTCTGCGGCGATTGGAGATAAAGTTCATAAGAAAACCGCCCGACTCGACGTCGAGCGGCGGATGGTGTGAGGAGTGAACGGAAACATGCGTCTCCGCTAATTTCATGATAGTGGAATGTTCCTAACTCTGGCAAAGACGGTCGTCGGAGGTAAGTGGGCTTTCGGGTTCGGTTGGATACCCTCTGGAGCGGAACCAGGGCGGATCTTGAACACCAAAAAGGGGAAGGGACTGTCCGTGTTTCGTCCTCTTCCCCCTCTGGCGTCCACTCCTCACTGAATCGCATGATAAACCATCGCCGGGGCGAGGACAAGCCGGCCTTCCCAAATTTTTTGGGGAATCCACAGTCGAGGGACGGGAACGGTTTGGGCTGGCCAAAGGCCTCCGGCCCACGGGCGCGAAGGTGTTGGGCAAGGTGGTGGTTGCCGTTCCGCCAGAGTACAGGACTCAGAAGTGTTTCAAGAACCAGAATCCCCGCCCTTTGGGGCTGGGGAGTATGTCAATTTGGATCCAACGCCAGCAGCTCCGCCTCGCTCAGCAGAGGGATCCCCAAAGCCTGGGCCTGCTTGAGTTTGGAGCCGGGATCCGACCCTACCACCACATAGTCGGTTTGGCGGCTGACGCTGGCGGTTACCTTGCCGCCGCGGCTTTCAATCCAAGCCTTGGCCTGCTGGCGGGAGAGAGTAGGCAGGGTGCCAGTGATTACAAACTTCTTCCCGGCCAGAACCTGGGAGACGGCAGGAGCCTTCTGCTGGGGCAGAGCAGGGATCCCCAGCTCCCGCAGCTCCTGCAGCAGCCGCTGGTGGGCAGGATCGGCAAACCAGCTCACCACCGCCTCGGCAATTTCTGCCCCTATCCCGTAGATTTGGGCGATGTCTTCAGCCCTAGCCTGGGCCAAGAGTTCTGGGGCGGGGAAATGCTGGGCCAAAATCTGGGCGGTCACCACGCCTACATGGGGGACCCCCAAGCCGTAGAGCACCCGCTCCCAGGGCTGTTGGCGGGAGCGCTGGATGGCCTGCACCAGCTTCTGGCTGGAGCGGGATCCCATCCCCTCCAGGCTCTCCAACTGTTCCGGGGTGAGGCGGTAGAGATCGGCCACGGTGCGCACTCCTAGCTTTTCCACCAACTGGGCTACTCGCTTTTCCCCCAGGCCCTCGATATCCATGGCGTCGCGGCTGGCCCAGTGCTGCAGTTGCCCCCGGATCTTGGCCGGGCACTCGGGATTGGGGCAGCGGGTTACCGCCTCGCCAGCAGAGCGAACAAGAGGGGTGCCGCACTCGGGACAGTGGCTGGGCAAGCGGTAGGGAACGGCGTCAGGGGGGCGCAGCTCCTTGAGGATCCCCACCACCTCGGGGATGATCTCCCCGGCTTTGCGCACGATGGCGGTGTCGCCGATGTGGACATCCAGCTCCTCGAGGCGATCGGCATTGTGCAGGCTGGCGCGGCTGACAGTGGTACCAGCCAGAAGAACCGGCTCCAGCTCTGCCACCGGGGTGACGGCTCCGGTGCGGCCTACGCTGGCCACGATGGCGCGGATGCGGGTGGGGACTTCCTGGGCAGGGTATTTGAGGGCAATAGCCCAGCGGGGGAATTTTTGCGTAAAGCCGGCCTCCTCTTGCAGCCGCAGGGAGTTGAGCTTCACTACCACGCCGTCACAGGCATAGGGAAGCTGGGCCTGCCGCCACCGCTCGTAGAACTGGATCACCTCCTCGAGGCCCCGGCACACCTGGGACAGAGGATTGACGGGCAATCCCAGCTCCTTGAGCTGCTGCAGACACTCCCACTGGGTTTGGGGGGGATCCCCGCTCGGCCAGCCTTCTGGCCAGTGGAGGGCATAGGCAAAAAAGCTGAGCTTGCGGGCGGCAACGATGCGGCTATCCAACTGGCGCAGAGTGCCAGCAGCACAGTTGCGCGGGTTGGCAAAGGGGGGATCCCCGGCAGAGCGGCGCTCCTGGTTGATGCGCTCGAACTGGGCAATGGCAAGATACGCTTCCCCCCGCACCTCCAAAACCGGCGGCGGATTCGCTGCCGCCAGCCGCAGGGGGATGGCGCGGATGGCACGCACATTGGGGGTGATGTCCTCGCCTGACTGTCCATCGCCGCGGGTGGCCCCCCGCTGCAGCAGCCCATCCACATAGGTCAGGGCCAGGGCCGCGCCATCAATTTTCAGCTCGCACACATATTCCAGCTCCCCTTCCTCCGGGGTGCGCCCCAGCACCCGCAGCAGGCGCTCTTGCCATTCTTTTAGCTCTTCCAGGTTGAAGGCATTTTCCAAGCTGTAGAGGGGAATGCGGTGGGAGACGGTGGGGAACTGCTCGGCGGGCTTTTCTCCCACCCGCTGGGTGGGGCTGTCGGGGGTAATCAGCTCGGGGTGGGCCCGCTCCAGCTCCTGCAGCTCGCGGTAGAGGCGGTCGTAGACGCTGTCTTCCAAGATGGGGGCATCGTAGACGTAGTAGGCGATGCTGGCCTTCTGCAGCAGGGCGCGCAGGTCGCGGGCGCGCTGTTCCAGTTGGGGATCCATACTCTTCCGCACCGTTGGCTAGGTCTAGCGTAGGTTCAACGCTCTCATCTGTCTTAGGCTGCTGTTGCTCTGCCCCCTTGTTAGGCTAACCCCCAAAAAGCTGGGCAACGCGGATCCCAGCTTCCAGGTGCAGGCGAGAACTCCCCACAGGAGCGAGCTGGCGGCGCCGGAAGAAGAGGCCGGCTACCACAGCGGTCGCTACCCATGAATTGCCTCGTAGTGGCGCCTACCTTATTTCCTGCGACTGCAAGTGCCCGTAGGCTTGGGCCGCAGCGGCCATTTCTGCCGCCTTTTTGGAGCGCCCCTCGCCGCGGCCCCAACATTGACCATGGCCCCAAACTTCCATAATGAAGTGCGGCGGGTGTTCCCGAGCAGCCACCAGACGATATTCTGGCAAGGTGCCCCATAGGCGCTGGGTCAGCTCCTGGAGAGCGGCTTTCGGGTTGCGCCGGGTGGGATCCTGGAACCACTGCTCCACCCGTTGGCGAAAGTAGGGATCCAGCCAGGGATGCAGGCGGGACAGGGTGTGCATGCCCCAGCTTAGGTACAGGGATCCCAACACCGCCTCGAAAGCATCGGCTAAGCGCCGCTCCCGTCCGGCCAAGTCGTTTTGGGAGCTGGATCCCACCTCAAGGTAGCGCTCTAGGCCATGTAGATCCGCCAGTTCCGCCAGGTGGGCATCGCTGATTAGATCCGAGCGAACTGCGGTCAGCTCTCCCACTGACAAGTGGGGATAGGACTGAAACAGGAACTCGGTGGCCAAAATACGCAGGACAGAATCCCCCAAGAACTCCAGCCGGTCATTGTTGCGCTGGCCATCCAGGGAAGGATGAATCAAAGCTTGATCCAACAGATCCCAGCGCAGTTGTTCCAGCCAAGTGGGATCCCTGAACCCCAACCGGTTCAGCAGATGCTCCAAGGCGCGGCGACGAGGTGGGATCAGCTCAACCATAAAACCCGCGGCAAAATCCCTACACCTAGAATGCTCTCAGGGCTCACCTTGTGCTACAGGAGTAGTATAAGCTTTTGGAGAGGATCCCTTCATGCATGCCCGCGCCCGTCCTCGCACCCCCACCACCGAGATGGAGGTGACCAGCATTCGTCTGGAGCGTGAGCTGAAGCAACGACTGAAGGCGTTGGCCGGCGGCCAGGGCTACCAGGCCTTGATCCGCGAAATTCTCTGGGGCTATGTCTTGCGCCACTCTCCAGAGGCTGCCACCCTCGCTGCCGAGGATATTCAGGCCAGTTTCCCCGCCACGGCTCACCAGCCCCAGCGTTGCGCCCTCACTGGCCAGGCCATCCGGCCCCAGGAGCCGATGCTGCTGGGGTTGACCACAGATGGGAAATTGGTTCCCCTCAGCCCTGCCAGCGTCTGATTCTGGAACTCGAGTTCGCCAAGAGAGCCCTGGAGCGACCGACTCGACCGGCTTCTGCTAAGTTCCGCGAATTTCTCGATATTTTCTGGCGCGTTCTTCGGCGGGATCGGGGGCTTGCGCCTTGGCAGCGGCCTCTTGCAGTTTTGCCATCACTGCTTCTGGGGGGTCAGCAGAGCGGACGACGTAAAACATCAAGTTAATGGCTTCGTTGGCCGTCAGCTTGAGGGTTTCTTTCCCCTTAGGCACCAGCGCGATCTTGCCGTCTGTCGTCGTAATCGCCGTGTGGGATCCCTTGGCGAGAATCTCCCTAGCTTTTTCCAGAGTGACAAGCATATCCGTGCCTCACCTCAGCAGGACATCTATCATCCTATCGGATGTCTTGTGCGCGCAAGGCCGGAGGGGTTTAAGCGGTTTGGCGGATTACAGGGGTTCTAAGGGATTCCCTTGCGTTTCCAGCCAAGCGTATAGGTAGGGAAATAGCTTTTGGTTGGCCGCCGGAAAGGGAAATTGCGACAGCTCCGCCGGCTCGACCCAGCGTACTTCGCTGCATTGCAGGGCTTGGGCTTCTCCGCCCAAATAGCGGCAGATAAAAGCAATAAGGGTGATGGTGAAATGGGTGTAGGCATGTTCGATGGTGGCCAGCGGAGCCACTACCTCAATGTCGATGCCAATTTCTTCTTTCACCTCCCGCACCACACACTCCGCGGGGGTTTCTCCCGGCTCGATTTTGCCACCAGGGAACTCCCACAGGCCGCTGAGCATGGAGCTTTCCAGCCGCCGATCGATGAGGATCTCTTGCCCTCGCAAAACGATGGCCACCGCGATCTGTTTGTGAGGGCGCGAGGGACGGGACTCAGACATAGGCAGGTGTTGCTGTTGACCTCGATTGTAGGCAGCGCAGTCGGCCTGCCAAGGACATTGGCCACAGCGAGGCTGCCGGGGCCGGCAGACAGTAGCGCCCAGGTCCATCAGGGCCTGGTTAAAGGTGCGCGGCTGCTCGGGATCCAGCAACTGCTGCGAAAGCCGCCACAACAGGGGCAAACAGCGGGCCGGCGGCTGGGGCAAAGCCACCAGGCGAGCCAATACCCGTTTGACATTCCCTTCCAAAATCGGCAGGGGCAGGTCAAAGGCGGCGCTGAGAATGCCGCCAGCTGTGGTGCGCCCGATCCCCGGCAGCGCCAGCACCTGCTCCAAATTCCTGGGAAACTGGCCCCCGTGTTCCCGCACCAAGATCTGGGCTGCCTTGTGCAGATTCAGCGCCCGCCGGTAGTAGCCCAGGCCTTCCCACAATTTCAACACCTGCTGCTGGGAGGCTGCCGCTAAGTCCGGGATCCCGGGCAAAGCCTCCATCCAGCGCTGGAAGTAGGGGATCACGGTTGCCACCTGGGTCTGTTGCAGCATCACCTCTGCTACCCAAATGGCGTAGGGATCCTGGGTGCGTCGCCAGGGCAGATCCCGCCCATGCTGGCAGTACCAACGCTGCAAGGACTGCCGCAGGCGCTGCAAAACCGCCTCGCCCCAGCCTAGCGACTGCTCGCTAGCGACCGCAACCTCGGACTCCGCTCCAGTCCGTCGAGAGGGAACCTGGGATCTCAAGCCGCGTAAGCGAAGTGCAACGCCCACCAGATCAGGGCCGAGACCACCGCCGCCACAATGCTGGCCGAGATCAGAACCACAATTGGGCTATCGGCCCCCTTGAACTTCATGATGCCGCGGTTGTAGTTAGCCATTGTCGCCTCCCACCAGCTTCGGCCTTGGGTTGACACTCCCACCGCCTAAAGGCGGGGGATTCCTACCCCGTTCAAAAACAAACTCATAAAGGTGCTGTCAAGACACTTCTAGACAGTTCCTTAAGGCAAAGCCCCCAGGTTCTGCTTACTTTTCTGTTCTGTTCGCGTCAGCGGGACGGGGTTCTTGCAGGTTGGCTGAGACGTTGGTATCCTCCAGACGCTTGCCACGGTCAGGGTTTTCACCACTTTAGGAGCTCACCTGGGGACGGCACGCCTCGCTAACAACTATACCATTGGTGAGCAACCAAGGTTGCTTCCAGGCTTTGCTGCTCCGCGCCACTCGCGTCAGCGGCGCGGAGCGCTGAGTACGGAGCTACTAAGCTGCCCCTCTGTGTCGCGATGGGGAAACTCTCTTCATCGACCAACCCCGTCATCTCTAGGATAGCCAATTTGGCCTGGATCCAATCCGCCCCCAAAAGAGGGGTCCCAGTCGGGCAAGCTGCGGTGCAGGGCCCCCGCTGGTCGCAAAAGAAGTTAGAGCGCAGGAGCCGCCTAGCCAGAGGCTTTGGCAGCCAACTTCCCTGCTGTTGAGTTGAACCGGGCTCGCCAACGCAAGTTCGGTAAAATTGTTGCGATGTTGACCATCAAGACCTTCGTTGAGGCAGTCGTTCTCATGGCTAGAGCAGGGGAGGGGAAAGGCAGCAGCTCAGCTCGAGAAAGGTCTCGGGATCTGGGGCGTCGTCAGCGCCGCTTCCCTCAGGCTGCCTCCCCTTCTCGCCACTTGCTGCCTGCCCCGGCTGCCGAGGGATCCCTCTCGGCTTCCCGCCCCCAACCGCTGCGCTTCTCTCGCCAAAGGGCCATTGACCGGATGCGCCAACGAGCTGCCCAGCCTCGCCGCTTAAGACGGTCTCCGACCCTGGCAGAGGTGTTGCTCCGGGGCCTGGGCCTAAGCCTGATTTTGGGCCTGACGATGGCTGGCCTGTCGCAACTGCTGCAATCGACCACTCCTGCCCGGCCAGATCAGGAGGCAATGCAGCTTGGGGATCCCCCCCCCACCTTGCCCATAGACCTGTTCAGAGGACAGGAAATCCCCGCTTTACAGAAGCGCTTGGCTGCTTTGGCCGATCAGCCGGGCCTGACAGTAGGAGCCCTGTTCTGGGAGGTGGAAACCGGCGCCTTTGCTGGGGTGAGGCCGGATCAGGTTTTTCCTGCTGCCAGTGTCATTAAGATCCCGATTCTCCTGGCTTTTTTGCAGGCGGTGGAAACGGGTCAAGTGCGGCTGGACGAGAGGCTGACTCTGAGAGAAGACCTCAGGGGCGGGGGAGCCGGCGTATTGCAGACCCGTCCCCTCGGATCCCAGGTCTCTGCCCTGGAGGCAGCTACCCTCATGAGCACCGTCAGCGACAACTTCGCCGCCAACCTCATCATCGATCGCCTCGGCGGTCGGGAAGCCCTCAACCAAAAGTTTCGCCAGTGGGGGCTGCAACACACGCAGGTTTCTTGGTGGCTGCCGGATCTGGAGGGCACCAACACCAGCAGCCCGCGCGACATGGTCTGGCTGCTCAGCCAAGTGGAGCAGGGGCGAATGCTCAGCCGCCGCAGCCGCGACCGCTTTTTGGACATCCTCTGGCGCACGCAGCGGCCCTCCTATTTTCGCCCCAACTTGGGCCAAGAGGTGCGCATCGCCCACAAGACAGGAACTCTCAGGTCGGTGGTGGGAGATGCCGGCATACTCGATTTGCCCAACGGGCGACGCTACGTGGCAGCAGTGTGGGTAAAGCGGGAAACTCCCAACGATCCCAAAGCCGAAGAGCTAATCGCCAAACTCTCCGAGGCTGCCTATGAGTTTTGGTCTGCCGAAGGCGAGCCGACCGCTGCGGCTGCTGCCGATAGCCCGCAGCCCTAGGGGATCCCTGGGCCAGCCACCCCGGCAGAGCAGCAGCGTCAAGATCAAAAGTTGGATCAGCCGACATCCAAGCCAGAACGGTGAGATTATGGCCGAGACTCTTCCACCTTCCCAAGCTTCTCCAGCAGGGGATCCCCTCATCAAGCTGGATCAATTTCTCAAGCTGACGGGAGTTGTGCCCACTGGCGGACAGGCCAAGCAGCTCATCCAGGCGGGGCAGGTGCGGGTCAACGGCGAGGTGGAAACCCGGCGAGGGCGCAAGTTGCGCCGGGGAGATGTGGTGGCAGTAGCAGGCCAAGTTTGGCAGGTGGGCTGGGAGGGGGCCAGAGCTTGCGCCTGGAACAAAGCCAAAACTGTTCAAGATTCCCCTCGGCCCACTTAGCAGGTGCTGGCCTAAGCTGGGAACAGTGGTCTTTTCCTTGCTGGGCCTCCTGTGCAGGATGATTTTCCCCCCCTACCCCCCTCACCACCCCCTTCTCCTGCCTTGAGGGTGGTGGAAACGGCTTTCTTAGCCAGCACTGCCGCTTTGATCTGGATCTTGAGCTACACGCCGCTGGCGCCGTTTATGCGTCTGTTTTTCCCTATCCCAGTGGCGCTGGCGGTGATGCGCTGGGATCCCCGCACCGGGGCGATGGCGCTGGCGGTCTCTGCTCTGCTGCTGACGGTGCTGATGGGGCCCACGCGCAGCATTCTCTACGTCATTCCCTACGGCCTACTGGGCTACTGGTGTGCCCGCCTATGGCGGCGGCGCCTTTCCTGGTATGTCTCGGTAACCAGCGGCGCTGCCCTCAGCGCTTTCGGCCTAGTTTTCCAGTTGCTGCTCTCTTCTCTGCTGGTGGGGGAAAACCTTTGGACTTATGTCACCATCCAACTCACCGGCCTGACCAACTGGCTGCTGGATGTGTCTCTGGCTAGGCTGGGCGTGTACTGGGTGGCAGAACCTTGGATGGTTCAGGGGGTGGTGGTCGGGTTTATTGCCTTTAACTCCCTGGTCTACGTCTTCACGGTGCATTTGGTGGCAGCTCTGGTGATGGAGCATTTCCGCTGTCCGCTGCCGCCGCCACCGAAGTGGGTGCAATTTTTGCTGGATTAGCAGCCGCCCATACTTCTGAGATGGCCGCTGTCATGAGATAGACTTGTAGACCCTACGCTTGTGGCCTCCCATCCTGTCACTGAGTCCGAGTCCTATGAATCCACTGCCCCCGCCCGCCCACCCCTACCAGTTCCGCGCGCTGGGCTTGATCAAGGGATCCCTCAAATCGATCCCAGAGACCTACGCCCAGGCGACGCTGGTTGACACCGATGGCGTAGAGTATCCAGCCACCCCTGGCCGTGCCGAGCTGCTGCGCCCTTTCACCTATTGCATCGAGAGCGGCCACACTTACTGGTACTACGTGCAGCCGCAGCCGCGGTCGGGCGGCACCTTGGGCCTGAGCGTTATCCGCATCCTGGCCTTGCCGGAGGAGGAGCAAGATCCAGATCTAGAGGACGAGCCCTTTCTGCCTGCCCCTGAGGATGCAGAGGAGGGCTTTAACATTCGCGGCATCGTCGAGCCCCACGACGGCTTCATCTGGGTGACGGTGCGGCGCAAGCCCCAAGGGAACAAGCAGTTCCCCCCCCTACAACTGCGTCTGGAAGGGTTCTTGCCGGGAGCCGCCGCCGGGGAGTTCTGGGATCTGTTAGCGGAGCGGGAGGGCCATGAGCTGCTGCTGGTGGATGGCAGCCGCCTCTTGACAGCGGTGGCCTAACTGCCTAAAACTAACCCAACCTGCTATCCCAGGATCCCCAACTGATGGTGTCTGCTGCCGGCTTGTCCCAACGGGTTGCTCGCCTCTCTCCCTCTGCAACGCTGTCGATTTCGGCTCTGGCCAAGGCTATGCGGGCAGAGGGTCTGGATGTCTGTATCCTGAGCGCCGGCGAGCCGGACTTCGACACCCCTGAGCACATTCGGGCTGCCGCCATCCGCGCCCTGGAAGAGGGCAAAACCCGCTACGGCCCCACCGCTGGGATCCCTGCCCTGCGCCAGGCAGTGGCGGACAAGTTGTGGCGAGAAAACGGCTTGGACTACAGCCCCGACCAGATTCTGATTAGCAACGGCGGCAAGCAAGCCCTGTTTAACCTGGCCATGGTACTCCTGGATCCCGGCGACGAGGTGATCCTGCCCGTCCCCTACTGGGTCAGCTATCCCGAGATGGTGGCT
>NZ_JANSIR010000122.1:23578-23782 GCF_047462155.1 Synechococcus sp. OH2 | reverse complement strand
TGGCCGGGGCCAAGGTGGTGCGGGTTCAAACCCAAGAGGCGCAGGGGTTCAAACTCACCGCCGCCCAACTGCGCCAGGCCCTCAGCCCCCGCAGCAAGTTGCTCATCCTCAACTCGCCGGCCAACCCCACCGGCGCCGTCTATCACCGGCACGAGCTGGAGGCCCTGGCAGAGGTGCTCCTCTCTGCTCCTCATCTGTATGTGG
>NZ_JANSIR010000122.1:12834-23360 GCF_047462155.1 Synechococcus sp. OH2 | reverse complement strand
TGGCGGATTGGCTACTTGGCGGGACCCAAGCCCATCATCGACGCCGCCATCAACCTGCAAAGCCACAGCACCTCCAACGTCTGTACCTTCGCCCAGTACGGCGCCCTGGAAGCTCTGACCAGCCCCCTGTCGGCGGCGGCGGTGGAAAAAATGCGCCAAGAATTTTGGCAGCGGCGGGATCTGATGGTGCAGGGGATCCGCGCTCTGCCGGGGGTGACTTGCCCAGAGCCGGAGGGGGCATTCTACGTGTTTCTCAACATTGGCCAAACCGGCTTAAGTTCGGTGGAGTTCTGCCAACGGCTGCTCAAAGAACAGCAGGTGGCCGCCGTGCCGGGGGTGGCCTTCGGGGCAGATTCCTACATTCGCCTCTCCTATGCCGCCGATCGCACCACCCTGGAAAAAGGACTGGAACGGCTGCACCACTTTCTCTCCTCCCTCTGAAAGGGAGGGACTCGAGGCCGCCGGCGCGCTGGAAGAGCAGCGGGATTGAATTAGAGGAGCCTCTCGATGATGAAAGAAGTAGACCTAGCCAAAGCCATCCAGCAGCGGCGCACTTTTGCCATTATTTCCCACCCCGATGCCGGGAAGACCACCCTTACGGAAAAGCTGTTGTTGTACGGGGGAGCCATTCAGGAGGCTGGGGCCGTGAAGGCCCGCCGCGCCCAAAAGCGGGTTACCTCCGACTGGATGGAGCTGGAAAGGCAGCGGGGCATTTCCATTACCTCGACCGTGTTGCAGTTTGACTACCGCAATATTCGCCTCAACTTGCTCGATACTCCCGGCCACCAAGACTTCAGCGAAGATACCTACCGCACCCTGGCGGCGGCTGATAACGCTGTGATGCTGGAAGATGCCGGCAAAGGGCTAGAACCCCAGACCCGCAAGCTGTTTGAAGTCTGTCAACTGCGGAAGCTGCCGATCTTCACCTTCATCAACAAGATGGATCGCCCCAGCCGGGATCCCTTGGAGCTAATGGACGAAATTGAGACTGAGCTCGGCCTCAAGCCCTATCCTGTAACCTGGCCGATTGGCTCAGGGGAGCGCTTTACAGCTTTGTTTGACCGACGCACGCAGGAGTTTCATTTCTTTGAGCGGGTCTCGCGGGGACGGCTGCGGGCCAAAGAAATGGTCATCAAGCTGGGGGATCCGCAAATTGAAGACTTGATTGAAAAAGATCTCTATTACCAATTCAAAGAAGAGCTGGAGCTGTTGGATGGCCTCATGCCCAGCTTGGATCTCAAGCAGGTTCATGCTGGCAAGCAAACGCCGGTCTTTTTCGGCAGCGCCATGACCAATTTTGGGGTGGAGCTGTTTCTCAATGCGTTTCTGGAGTATTCTCTACCGCCAATGCCCCACGAGAGCACGGCAGGGCTGATCCCACCCGAACATCCTGAGTTTACCGGCTTTGTCTTTAAGCTGCAGGCCAATATGGATCCCCGCCACCGGGATCGCCTTGCTTTTGTGCGCATCTGCTCCGGTAAGTTCGAGAAGGACATGGTGGTCAACCATGCCCGCCTCAACCGCCCCATCCGCCTCTCCTATCCCCAAAAATTGTTTGCTCAAGAGCGCATCTCCATCGATGAAGCCTATCCTGGCGATGTCATCGGCCTCAACAACCCTGGCATCTTCAGGATTGGGGATACCCTCTACACCGGCCCGAAGTTGCGCTACGCCGGGATCCCCAGCTTTTCGCCGGAGCTGTTTGCCTATTTAAAAAATCCCAACCCCTCCAAGTTTAAACAGTTCCAGAAAGGGGTATCAGAGCTGCAGGAAGAGGGAGCGGTGCAGATGATGTACTCCCTCGACGAGTCCAAACGGGATCCGATTGTGGCCGCAGTGGGCCAGTTGCAGTTTGAGGTGCTGCAGTACCGCCTGGAACATGAGTACAACGTCGAAACCCGGCTGGAGATGCTGCCCTACACGCTAGCCCGCTGGGTAGAGAATGGCTGGGAAGTTCTGGGGAACATCCCCAGCCTGTTTAACACCCTTATCGTCAAAGACATTCAAGATAGGCCCGTTCTTCTCTTTAAAAACGAGTGGACCTTGCAGCAATTTATCAGCAGCAATCCCAAAATCAAGCTAAGCAAAATCGCCCCCCTTGAGGATCTCAGTCCAGAGTCCAATGGCAGCCCGTAGAGGCATTGTGAACGCCTCCCGCCACTCATCTTGTTGAGTAAACACAATTCACCAATACAGTACCAATACAGTGCGGAGCTTCCCGCCGATTGAGCTCAAGGGGATCCCTGCTGCAGCTTGTGTCCACCAACCAGTGACTAGGCCGATTTGGATTTGGGGGATCCCAGGGCATCCAGGCCGTAGACGCGCCGCCACATTTGATCGGCCAGAGTGGCGGGCAGCAGCCGCATCAGCCCCAGCGCCAGCTTGCCGCCCGTAAAAGCGGTGTAGCGGTCGGAAGGGTGGGGATCCGTCATGGCTCTCAGGATCGGCTCCACCACCTTCTCCACCGGCCAGGCCATGTTGTTGAACGAGCTGGCCAGATCGGCAGTTTTGTCCAAGATCGCCTTGTAGGGGCCATTTGGGTTGACAACGGCGGCAAAGGTCTCTTCAGCCACGCGGCCAAACTCGGTGGCCACCGGCCCCGGCTCGATCAAGATAACCTTGATGCCAAAGGGGGCCACCTCCACCCGCAGGGCGTCGCTGAGGGCCTCCACGGCAAACTTGGTGGCGTTGTAGACGCCGCTGAAGGGCATCGAGATCTGGCCGGCGACCGAGCTGAGGTTGAGGATGCGGCCACTGCCCCGCTCCCGCATCTGGGGCAAGAGGGCGCGGGTGAGGGCGTGCAGGCCAAACACGTTAACCTCAAACTGGCGCCGCATCGCCGCCACATCCACCTCTTCCACTGGTCCCATCTGGCCATAGCCGGCGTTGTTCACCAGGATATCCACCCGGCCAAAGTGATCCAGAGCCTTTTGGGCCAGCGCCTCCACCTGGGCCGTGTCGGCCATGTCGGTGGGCACCACCAGCGCTTCTGTCCCCTGCTTCTCCACCAAGTCCTTGACGTTTTGTAGCAGCCTCTCTCGGCGGGCCGCCAGCACCAAGCGGGCCCCGCGTTTGGCCGCTTCCAGGGCAACGGCCTCTCCAATGCCGGCAGAGGCTCCGGTGATCAGCACCACTTGATTGGCGAGTGAAGGCATGGCTTTCTTCCCTGCAAACTTTTTCCATCCTAGAAGGATTTCCGGGATCCACGGAGAGAGGCGGCCTCGCTCGTTGGGCTGCGGTGTTGGATATTGGCAGGGCGCTGGGCCGCTGTTTCTGACTCAAGGGGTGCTCTGACAGAGGGATGGATCCCTGCGGCCCAGAAGCTGCTCAGATGGTTTTTTGCGCCCAGATTGCCAAGGGGGGCTGGGAAAAGCGATATGATTGAGGCACCACTCACTGGGACAAACTCCCACGCTGGAGTGTACGCTTAAGCCGATGCTCGATGTCCTTGCCGCAGATACGAGGTGCAGTGACCGTAAGGTATTTCCGCAGGCGGGCTAGCCGGAGCCGATCTTCCTTGCCGGAGGAGCGCTGGGCTCTCGCCGAGGCTTGCTTGGATCGATTGCTCAGAGTGGCGGAAGCCAACCTAAGGGCCAATTCCGAGCTGCGCCAACAGCAGCAGGAGCAGCAGCGACAACTGGAGGCCGAGCGCCGCCACAGCGAAGCTCTGCGTGATGCCACCGCCGATTTGCGCACCAGCGTAATGGAGTTGCGAGAGGGGCAAGCCCTTTGGCAAAACCAGGTGGACGAGCTGCGTACCTGTTTGCGGGAGTTGCTTAGGGAACAGAGCGAGCTGGTGCGGATCATCGCCCAGCAGCAGCACATCCTGAAGGACTGTAAGGAAGTCATCCGCGCCATTCTGGAGCAAATGCGGGATGACCACCGCGACTTCCGCTCCGCCATCGGCATTTTGCTGGAGGAACTGCACCAAACTGTGCGCTGTTTGGTTCTCAAGTCAGGTGGCACTCTTCCCAAGCCTGTCCGCCATCCTGAAGCGCCAGAGGTGGATCCCGGCTCCCAGCCGACCGATTCTGCTTCGCTAGGGGATGGCTCTCTGTCCTAGCAGCCCAGGCTTCTGCCTTCCCCGAACGCTGCACGTGGCCTGCAGAGCTATCCAATCTCGCCCTCCGGCTGCGGCCAAAACAGGTGCAACTCCTTGACCCGTTCCCCCTTGACCAAGAGGGATCCGCCACCCTCTCGCTCTTGCAGCGGGATTTCGGCAGGGGAGAAGGAGTACAGCCGCTCGGATTCGGTGAACAGATCCACTTGCAGAGAGGGATGGGCTTCTAGGTCAGCGGGCAAGCCGACCAAGCCCACCAGGGCATCCCCTTTGTCGGAAAAGCGAAAGGCCGTGACGCCCACCTTGCCCCGCTCCCCAGTTGGGATCTCGCCCAGAGGCAGCCGCTTCAGATAGCCCGACCGACTGGCCAAAATCAGGATCCCCTTGGGGGGCAGCAGCGCCATCCCCACCAGCTGCTCGGCACGTCCCAGGCGCAGGGCCGGTGTGCCCACAGCCCCTCGACCCATGAGTGGGATCTGCTCTGCCGGCAGGTGCAGTACCCGCCCGCCGGAGGTGGCGAGGACAACGCTACCGTCCTGCAGGCCGGGATCCCAAAGGGCCGCCCAGCCCAGCTTGTCCCCTTCTTTGAGTTTCAGGACGGTGGATCCCCGTTGGCTAAGGCCCATCAGCTCCGCCAGGGCCACCCGCTTGATCCGCCCCTGCCGGCTGAGCACCACCAGGCTGGCTTCGCCGGGAGAGTGCTCCGCACCGCTGACGCGAACGGGATCCAGCGGGAAGGTGGCAACGATGGGTTCGGGACTGGGGAGAAGGGTGACCAGAGGTACCCCCCGCGAGGAGCCGGTGCTGAGCGGGATCCCTTCGCTGGGCACGGTGAAAGCTTTGCCGCTGGCGGTGAGCACCAAGATTTCCTGCTCTGGGGTCACGCATTCCAGGCCGACCAGAACATCTTCTCCCAATTCCCGTTGCGCCGGATTGCTGCGGGAGCGAGGCCCAGGCAGAGGCAGGCGGCGCACGTAGCCTTTGCGGGTAAGTTGCAGCAGGAAGCGGGTGTCTTCGCCGGCTTTGCCACTGGGGATCTGGGCCTGTTCTGCCTCCAGCTCGGCTTCCGAAAGGATCTGGGTACGGCGCCGGTCGACAAAAGTTTTCTTCAAGTGGCGCAGCTCTTTTTTCAGGTAATTCAAGAGCTTGCGGCGATCTTCCAGCAGCCCCTGCAGCTCGGCGATGCGGGCCTGCAGCTCGGCCTGCTCCTGGTGCAGGCGCTCCCGCTCCAAGGTTGTCAGGCAGCGCAGGGGCATGGCCAAGATTGTCTCCGCCTGTTGGGGGGTGCAGCCCAGGCGAGTTTGCAGTTGGGCTTTGGCCGTGGCGCTATCGGGGGCTTGCCGCAGCAGGTCGATCACCCCCTCCAGATCGGCCAGGGCCAGCACCATCCCTGCCACCTCTTCGGCTTTGCGCTGTACCCGCTGCAGTTCGGCGCGAAACATCCGGTTGAGAGTGGCCTCGCGGAATTGCAAAAAGTGCTGCAAAATCTGCTTCAAGCTGAGCTGCTGGGGTTTTCCCTCCACCAGGGCCAACAGGATTACCCCAAAGGTGCTCTGCAGGGGGGTGAGCTTGTACAACTGCTGCAGAACTGCCTGCGGGTTGGCCTCCCGCTTCAGCTCCACCACCACGCGAATGCCGCTGCGATCCGACTCATCCCGCAAGTCGGCAATGCCGCTGAGGCGGTCTTGGGCAACCAACTCCGCCACTTTCTCGAGCCAGGCGGCTTTGTTCACCTGGTAGGGAAACTCGGTGATAACCAGGGCGGGCCGGCGGTGGCGTCCTCTGCCCGGCTGGATCTCCTCAAAGCGGACCACTCCCCGCAGGGTGATGGAGCCGCGCCCGCTGAGGTAGGCTTCGCGGATCCCTTGGCTATCAACGATTTGGCCGCCGGTGGGAAAGTCCGGCCCTGGGATCCAGCGCAACAGCTCTTCAGGGCTGAGATCGGGATGGTCGATCAAAGCCAGCAGGCCGTCCACGACTTCTCCCAGGTTGTGGGGCGGGATGTTGGTGGCCATGCCCACGGCAATGCCGGCAGAGCCGTTGAGGAGCAGGATGGGCAGGCGGGCCGGTAGAACGGTGGGCTCCGCCTGGGATCCGTCGAAATTGGGCAGAAAGTCCACAATTTCTTCGGAGATCCCCTCCAGAAGGGCTGTGTGGCTCAGCTCCGCCAGCCGACACTCGGTGTAGCGCATGGCCGCCGGCGGATCGTCGTCCACCGAGCCGAAGTTGCCGTGCCCCGCCACCAGGGGGTAGCGGCTGGAAAAGTCTTGTGCCATGCGCACTAGCGCGTCATAGACCGCCTGATCCCCGTGGGGGTGATATTTCCCCAGCACGTCCCCCACTACCCGCGCACACTTGCGGTAGGGGCGATCCGGCGTCAGGCCCAGCTCGTGCATGGCGTAGAGGATGCGGCGATGCACCGGCTTGAGGCCATCCCGCACATCCGGCAAGGCCCGCCCCACGATCACGCTCATGGCGTATTCCAGGTAGGAGCGTTGCATCTCCCCCTGCAAATCGGTAACGATCACCCGCCCTGAACGGGATCCCCCATCCGATCCAAATCCCAGTCCGTCGAGAGTGAGTTGCTGAGTCATGGCTCATTAGGAGCGGAACGCTTTCCAGGTTACTGTAGCTGTTTCCGCAGCTTTTGCGAGCTCACCCAGCCGCTGCCGTTTTTGAAATGGGGGGGTGTGGTGGCGGCTCCGCCGTGCTAAGTGTAGTCGGGGTGGATTTGGGTGTAACCATGGTTGAGAACTCCATTCGCTTTGGCACCGACGGCTGGCGAGCTGTGATTGCCGATGGCTTTACCTTTCAGAACTTGGGCATTGCCGCCCAGGCCAGCGCCCAGGTGTTGGCCCGCACCTATCCCGGCGCCGGGATCCTGATTGGCTACGACAACCGCTTTCTCTCAGAAAAATTTGCTGCCCACGCTGCCGAGGTGGTGGCCCGCTTGGGGATCCCGGTTTATCTCTCTGCCTGTGTGGCCCCGACACCGGCCTTTAGCTGGGCAGCCAAAGAGCGCGGCTGCCATGGCGCCTTGGTGATCACCGCCAGCCACAACCCGCCCCACTATTCCGGCCTCAAGGTCAAGGGGGGGTTTGGCGGCTCTGTGCCTCCGGAGGTCACTGCTGCCATCGAGCAGGAGCTGCACAACCTGCAACCTCTCGGATCCAGCCCAGCCCCCATCGAAATCTGGGATCCCTGGCCCGGCTATCTGGCTCAGCTCAGTCGCTTTGTGGATCTGGAAAAGCTCAAAGGATCCCCGGCCAAGATCTGGGTGGATGTCATGTTTGGCTCTGGGGCTGGGGGCCTCAGGCGCCTCTTGGGAGAGAAGGTGATTGAATTGCAGGCGCGTCGGGATCCCCTATTTGGCGGCTTCTCACCGGAGCCGCTGCCGCAAAACCTACAGACCTCTGCCCAGATCATCGCGGCGGATCCCGCCCCGTTAAAAGTGGGTCTGGTCTTTGATGGCGACGCCGACCGCATTGCCGCCCTCGACGGGCAAGGCCGCTTTCTCAGCCCGCAGATCCTCATTCCCATCCTGATCGACCACTTGGCGGGGCGACGCGGCCTGCGGGGCGAAATCGTCAAAACCATCAGTGGCTCGGAGCTATTCGTGAAGGTGGCCGAGCGCTATGGCTTGCCGGTTACGGAAATGCCCGTGGGCTTTAAATACATTGCCGAGCGCATGATGACCACCCAGGTGTTGCTGGGGGGAGAAGAATCGGGTGGCATCGGCTATCTGGGCCACATCCCCGAACGGGATGCTCTTCTCTCTGCTCTGTACTTGATCGAGGCCGTCACCGAAACCGAGCAAGATCTGGGCGACCTTTACCGAGCTTTGCAGGAACGAGAGGGGTTCATCTCCGTCTACCAGCGCCGCGACCTGCACCTAGGGGATCAAAACCAACAAACCCAGCTATTCCAACGGCTACGGATGGATCCCCCCCTTGAGATCCTGGGGCAGAAGGTCATCAAGCATTTTGACAAAGACGGCCACAAGTTTACCCTTGCCGACGGCAGTTGGGTCATGATCCGCGGCAGCGGCACCGAGCCCCTGCTGCGGCTGTACTCAGAAGCCAGAACCTTGGAAGAAGTGAACCGTCTTCTCGATTGGGCAGATGGGCTGGTCAACAAAATTGCTTAGGGCTACGGGAGGACCCCCACAGCCCCTAGCTTGTTTGTGCGCGATGGCAGTTCAGAGCTTGCGCCGCCTTTTTCTGGTTAGACCTCAAGCAGTTGCCTCGGCTGGCTTAGCCTTAGCTTGGTCAAAAGTGCCTGGCGGCTCGTACAAAAACTCAAACAGGTTGCCATCGGGATCCTTGCCATAGAAAGAGGCAGTGCCATCCCGATGGCTGTGAATGGCCCCTACCGGGATCCCTTGGGCTTGCAGGCGGCGATGCTGCTCCTCCAGCTCCTCCATGGTGCTGAAGACAAAGCCAAAGTGCGGCCCTGCTGCCCGGTAGCCCGGCCCCAACAGCGCCAGCCCATCGTCTCCGGCTTTCATGTAGGCCCAGTCGGGATCCTGCCAGACGTTGACCATGCCCAGCTTTTGGTAGAACTCCACTGCCTTGGGGATGTCTTCTACCCGGATGGCGACATGCCCGAGTTGCCTAAGTGCCATGGTTCTCTCTCTGCTCAATGGAGCCAACTGCAAGGGTTCTCCTGTAATCCAGCATAGCTTGGGGGAGGATCCCCTCTCCACTCCCCAGCGAGCAGAGATGGGATCCAATCAATTTCAACCTCATGTCAAGCCAAGGCCAGGCCAACGCTTAGGCTGTTGGCTGGGTGGCCAGGAATCGTTCTAGCTCGCTCAAAGCTTCTGCATCCATTTTGGTTTGCATGGGGCAGAACTTCGGCCCGCACATCGAGCAAAACTCCGCCGTTTTGTAGATATCTGCCGGCAAGGTTTCGTCGTGATATTCGCGCGCCCGCTCTGGATCTAAAGACAACTCAAATTGTCGGTTCCAGTCGAAGTTGTAGCGGGCTCTGGACATTTCGTCATCGCGATCCCTGGCCCCAGGACGGTGGCGGGCAATATCGGCAGCGTGGGCGGCAATTTTGTAGGCAATGAGGCCGTTGCGCACATCCTCGGCATTGGGCAAGCCCAGGTGTTCTTTGGGGGTTACGTAGCAGAGCATCGCTGCCCCGTACCAGCCGGCCAAGGCCGCCCCAATGGCAGAGCTGATGTGGTCATAGCCGGCGGCAATATCGGTTACCAGCGGCCCCAAAACGTAGAAAGGAGCCTCGTCGCACTCCTCCATTTGCTTGCGCACGTTAAACTCAATTTGATCCATCGGCACGTGCCCAGGCCCTTCCACCATCACCTGCACATCGTGTTCCCAGGCCAGGCGGGTCAACTGTCCCAGGGTTTTCAACTCCGCCATCTGGGCCTCGTCAGAAGCATCGTGCAGACATCCGGGTCGCAAAGCATCGCCCAGGCTAAAAGAAACATCGTATTTTTTGAAGATCTCAATGATGTCGCGGAAGTGGGTGTAGAGCGGATTTTGCTTGTGGTGGGCCAACATCCAACGGGCCAGGATCCCGCCTCCGCGAGAGACAATTCCGGTTAGACGGTTGCGCACCAACGGCAAGTGTTGGATCAGGATCCCGGCATGGATGGTCATGTAGTCCACCCCCTGCTGGGCCTGCTTTTCGATGATATGCAAGATATCCTCTGCCGAGAGTTTTTCGACATTGCCATGCACACTTTCCAGGGCCTGGTAGATCGGCACCGTGCCAATGGGCACCGGAGAAGCTTGGATAATGGCCGTGCGAATTTCGTCCAAGTCGCCGCCGCCGGTGGACAGATCCATAACGGTATCGGCGCCGTATTTGATGGCCAATTTCAGCTTTTCCAGCTCCTCGGCCAATCCAGAGGAAGTGGGGGAAGCGCCGATGTTGGCATTGACTTTGCAGCGGGAGGCGATCCCGATGCACATCGGCTCTAGGTTGGTGTGATGAATATTGGCAGGGATGATCATGCGGCCCCGCGCCACCTCTGAGCGGATCAGCTCCGGTGGCAGGTTTTCCCGCCGAGCCACGTAGTCCATCTCTTCTGTAATCACGCCCTGCCGGGCAAAGTGCATTTGCGTTACATTTGCTTGCCCACGCCGACGGGCAACCCATTCGCTGCGCATGTTGTCAACTCCAGTGCTCGCTTTCCTACGCTGGTATGACCCAGATCAGGTTCTGAGGATGTAATCTCAGCCTGGGGCAAAACCCCCAGACACTCCTAGCGTGCTGTGATTCTATCACCGAAAGTAAACTACCTGACTCCGACCGCTAAGCGGTACGGAGCGGGCTTTCCGTAGCCCTGCAGTTGGCAAGCCAACCACGGGCCTCTGGGCCGGTTTACAGCGACCCCCAAAAGCGCAATGACGTTAGCACCGTTAAAATCCGCATCCCCTTCCCAACCACAGACCGGGTTCACACAGCGAAAACGCTTCCCTTCCCGTTGCCCAAT
>NZ_JANSIR010000122.1:12164-12618 GCF_047462155.1 Synechococcus sp. OH2 | reverse complement strand
CAACTGGTAGAACGCCCCTCGCGCTAGCGGGCCGTAGGCCTCACTGTTTGACCGCCGCCGCTCCGTCTTGCTGCGCCGCTGTTGGTTGGTACGCTCTCTAATTCCAGTCAAGTCCTCCAAGGCAATAAAACTGTGGGTGGCCAGTGCCCTAGCAACAATGGACTTGGAGATGCGATGGTTCACCCAAGCTTGAAAGCGTCTCTCCTGACCAGACAGCCGTTGCAACAGCTCCCGGCATCGACGCCGAGTGCTGCGTGTGCCCTTACTGGCCTTGCGTTGCAGAGCCGCCCTCAACCGGGAGTAGTGATCCCTCACCTTATTCAGCTGCTGTCCATTCCAGTTGTCCCCCTCAGAAGTATGGGCAATATCTCTCCTACCCAAGTCCACACCAATCGCCTCGGTGGTGTCTTGTGGCTCCGGTGGGTCGTGCTCCACGCAAATCTGGATGTAGTAA
>NZ_JANSIR010000122.1:5868-11972 GCF_047462155.1 Synechococcus sp. OH2 | reverse complement strand
CTCAAAGCGTTCGCGTCCCTCAACGGTGGTCAGCGACACCGTCCAGTCTTTTTCCCGAAAAGAAAAGATGCGGGCATCGTAGGTAACAAAACCCCCCTTGAAGGCTTTGACCGGACGATTCTTTTGCCGGGCAACCTTGCGGGCAGCGGCCAGCCTTCTGCACACCTGTTGTGCCAAATTGCTGGAGAGCCCAAAGCGGGTACGAATTTCGCGGTAGCAGAGCGATTGAAGCTTGAGGCGTTGACCACCTTCTCTGGCGTGTTTTGGTTGACCCAGTAAGGCCTCCGGCCCGCTGGCGCGAGGAGTGCTTGTGCAAAAGCCGACAAGGTTGCCTCTAGCTTCACGGCTTGCGAAGCAGACACCTTGAGCTTGCAGGAGATAGTCAGGACTTGGGCCATGTCACGATTATCCGTCGTCCGCATTGCTCCCGCCCCTGACCCTACGGGTACAGGGCGGGGCTCCTGCGGTTTCTAGCTGAAGCAAGGCAGGAGCTTTGGGGTCGTTTCAGAATAGTTTAAGGCGGTTTCCGGTCGCTTCTTGCCGCCACCCTTAGCCCCAACCCCTCTCCTAGAGAGAGAGGAACTCGTCAAGAAGTTGCTTGTCTCTCTCTCAAACGAGCTTCCCCCTCTTCAATAGCCACCGTGCCTTGACCCAAGACTTTCTGAAAAAAGGATCCGAAAAGATGCTTTGTTCGTCCAACTGTGGGATCCACACAACCGACAATCTTGCTTAGGAGATCGTCCTCTACGAATTTAATGTAGGAAAATCAGTTGTCGTGAACGTAGATTTGGTGGGCAACTCTATCTCTAAGTCTCTCTTGATTGACAACAAAAGAGTCTTCGCCTTCAAATTGGATTCCTAACTCATAGGCGATAGCATCGGTCAACGCCCACTCGATAAAAAGGCTAGACAAAGCATCTCCGCAGAGTTTCTGGATCGGAGATGGTTCTGTGTATTTCATCCGCTCCGATAGCAGTTCGGCAGCCGGGAAGGCGGCCAACAATAAAACGTTGTCTTGATATTCTCCCTTTCTTGAAGCTGCGGGTCGATCAGGGGATCCCGCCCAGCCAGCGCCGCCAGCCCCACCAGGGATCCCCTCTCCGGGTGGCCCTAAACAGCTCGGCCACTTCTTCGCCGCTGGGTCGAGCCCTAAAGGTCTGGAGGACGCTGTAGAGGCCGGGCTCTTCCTGCTGCCACAGGCTCCAGGGATCCGGGTAGGCGCGAAACAGGGCTCCTTCCAGCAGCGAGCGCAGGTAGTAACTGGTCTCAAAGGTGCTCAGGAAGCGTTGCCGCAGCCGGCGCCCGGCCAGCCCCACCCCCACTGCGGCGGCATCCTGAAGTTGTGGGTTGAGGAGAACGACGGGCTTGGGATCCCGGCCTTTGGCAGCCAGCCCAGAAGGATCGCCGCCGCTCACCACCTGGCAGACCCGCTCCACCTGATCCAAGTTGTAAACTGCTGGCATTACAAACAGGACGCTCTGGTCTGGTGTAGGCTGCGTGCGGGCGGTCAGGCTTTGCAGTTGCATCCCGTCAGGAAGGGATCCCCACTCCCGCTGGGCCAGGGCTGCTCCGCCGGCATCGCTGAACAACACCAAAGCCGGTGGCGGCAGCAGCTCCAAGAACGGACGGGCTAAGACTTCCGGCTTGATGTCGGGGGCGAGGATCTCGATGAGCAGGCGGCGATACCCCGCCTGGATAGCCAGGCGTGTGGCCTGGATGGCCTGCTCGCAGGCTTGGGCCAGATCGCCGGGCAGGTGGGGAAACTGAGTCAGTTGCAGTTGTTCAGCCACAGTCTCATCCCATCAGATCCATCAGATAACAAGATTGCAACAGACGCTCAGCCGGACAAGTCTTCCCAAGCCCTGTGGGTGAGCAGTTCTTCCAGAACCCGCACCCCCCGCAGTTGGTTGGAAAGGGGCAGGTGACCTTTGGGGGCAGACAGATCCCAAATGAACTCGTCGGGGTAGCGGGTCCAGTGGTAGCCTTGTTTCCAGCCAATCAGCGGCCAGAGGCGCTCCCAGTTGCGATTCACCCCCAGCCAGAGCTGCCGCTGCACGGAGTAGCCGAAGCGATCCCCGGAGGCCGCCCGCCACAGGCGATCGATGGTGCGCAGATCCTCTGCCGGGATCCGGCTCACTTCGGAAAAGTACAGCCAGCCCCGCCGCGCCGCCCCCTCTCCCGCTGCCCGGCACAGCAATTGCAGGCTCAGCCGATCCGCTTCCAGCCAGGCTCCCGCCGCTAACAACTCCTGGAGAGGCCGATAGTCAATGTCCAGGGCTGAAATCAGAGGGACTGTCACCATTGCCGTTGCAAAAGGTTTCTTTCGAATTCTAGTCCCTGTTGGCGGCCCACTCAGGGTTCAGGAGGATACTTGGGCGGGTTCCCAAAGACGATGCGATAGCCAAGATAGGCCACCCCTAGCAACCCCGCCAGGATCCACAAGAAGGCTGAGAAGGGCATGTAGGAAAAAAAGACAACATAGACCCGGCGGCTGAGCCAAGAAAAAATGAGATAGACTGCCGCCAAGAGGCCGATCCCTTGCAAGGTGCGGAAAGCCGGCACCCGCGAGAGCGGCATGCGCTGCCGCGCCACCCAGATGGAGCTCAGAAAATAGTAGGGAGGCACCAGCAGCAGAAACATATCCGCCTGCTTGACCACCGCCTGCCAGCCAGCCGTGTTGGTGGCATAGGCCAAGTAACCGGCCCAGAGGACAAGGCTCACCGCTGCCAAGCCGATGTTCAAGCTGAGCAAAAAAGGCTCTTCCCACTGCCCCGGGATCCAGTGGCAGAGAACCCAAACCAGCCAAGGAGCCGCGAATAGCAGGATCGCAATGGTCAAGCCGTTGGCATTTAACTGAGTAAAAAATGTTTCCAATGTCATGAGGGCTGAGGGGACAGGAGGTCACTTTCAATAGTAATAGTAGTGGTAGTTCCAATCCCTCGCCAGAATTCGTAAAATACCCTGAAAAATTACAGCCAAAAAATTGCGTCCCTGCTGGGTCAGGCTTTCCAGGCGGGCGAAAAGGGATCCTTTGACTTCACCTTTTCTAGGGTGCTACTGAGTACATCTGGAGGGATCCCGGAGGGTACCCATAAAGTGATAGGGGGGCAAGGGAGGGCTCCAGTCCAGTTGCCAGCGGGGGTGAGCTGCCACCCAGGTTTGGGTGAGCTGAGCTGCCGCTTCCCGTTCGGCAGGGGTGAGCAAAAAGTAAAGCCGCAGGACTTCTCCCGGCTGCGGATCCCCTCTTTGCACTGGCCAGGTGGAGGGCCAAAGCTGCTGCAGGGCTGCCAGCTCCTGTTCTTGCCGCTCTTGGGCCTGTCGTTGCAGTAGATAAGCTTGTTTGCGGGCCAACAGATAGGCTGTGCCGCTGGGGGCGGGTTGGGGATCCGGGGAGGGCTGGGGCGACAGTTTTCCTTTCAGGCAATACTCGGCTCTTCCCCCGATGGCCGCAAGGGCCTGTTCGTACTCCGCCTGCTGGGCCAGTAGGTGGGATCCTAGCTTTTCGGCTGAGAGAAAGCAGGTGCCAAAGCGCAGGGGCAGCAGTGGCATTTGGGCAAACAGCCGGCAGATCACCTGGTCGTGGCGCAGGGCAGAACGCACCAGCACCTCATCCGAAGCCTGCAGCGACGCAGGATCCGGCATCGGCTCCACAGCAGCGGCAATTCGGCCTCCCGGGGGGGAAAACACCTGCAGTGGCCCGCGGATCCCTTGAGTTTGTTGAATGAAATGCCAAAGCGGTGCATCTGGCATCGGCAAGAAGGCATAGGTGTAAAGGGGGCTGCCAGCGCTCTGTTCACTGGGTTCGGGTAAAACCGGCATTGGGTCGGATCGGGGGGTAGGCTTTTCCTCTCAGTCTAAGCACACTTGCTGGCGCTTTTCGCCCTGGGGGGCTGCTACCGGCGACCTGGAGATGCGGTAGACTAACCTGGCAGGGTTCTTCAGGTCTGGGGTGTTCGGGGCTGAAAGGCTGCTGGGGGGCAGGTGGGATCCCCCCTTTCCGTGCCTCTACAGGTAAAACTATGACCAGCCGCTCAGACTTCAAACCCTTGGAAACCTTTCAAAAAGAAGAGATCGAACGCTTGCGGGATCTGCTTCCCGCTTCCCTCCGGCCCTTGCTCAGCGTTGTCCCCCACTCGGGAGGTGGAGCCCTGTTGTTCTCCCGCCGCAAGGCCCCTTGGCAGCCCCAGGGCATCATCGCCATCGACTTTCGTCGCTGGCAAGGGATCCCGCAGCCGCAGCGGGATCTCCTGTTTTTGCGGGAGGTGGGCTGGTTCGACAATCGCAACTGGCTACAGCCGGGGTTTTACCAGTCGCTGGCCTTGCTTGGTGGCATCACCACCGTGGCGGAGCTCTCTTGGCAGCACCCGTTTTCTGCCCTGTTGGCGGGTGGCATCACGGCGCTCTCGGTTCGACAGATCTGGCAAAACCTGAATCGGGAGAGCGCCCATTTCGATGCCGACGAGTTTGCCCTGCGCCGTGCCCAGTTCCGCGGCTACACCCGCCAAGAGGCGGCCCAACACCTAGCAGATGCCCTGGAGCAGGTTCTAAAGCTGGATCCCACCGACATCCTGACGGCACTGCGGCTGCAGCGGCTGAGAACCATTGCCCGCAACCTCACTCCCTCACCTGGGAGCTCCTAAGGCCAGGTGCACCTGGGTGATGGCCACCCGACCGGAGAAGCAGATATCGGTATCGGTCTGGGGATCGCGGGCTCGCTCTGCGTAGCGACCCTGGTAGCGAAACCACACCGATTCCAAGCCTTTCCCCTCTGCTTCTACGGCGTAATCGAGCGGCAGCGGCTGTGTGCAGAGGGGGCAGTAAACTCGCTCCGGCAAAGGGGATCCTGGTGGCAGGTGGGGCAAATTGACATTCCAGAAGGAGCCGGCTGGCAGGGGTTGTTCCATCAGCTCGGCCAAGATCTCCCGCGTCCACCGCTGTGCCTGTTCCCAATCGATGGGTTGGCTCCCTGCCCGATACTGGGAAATGGCAATTCCCCGGATCCCGCGCAGCGCCGCTTCCCGCACCGCCGCCACCGTGCCGGACAAGTACACATCCGATCCCAAATTCCCTCCCTCGTTGATGCCAGAAAGCACCCAATCCACGGAAGGGGCGAGCTTAAACAGGGCCACCCGCACACAGTCGGCAGGGGATCCCTCGACAGCAAAGGTGCGCTCGCCGCGGGCCCAGGCGCGAAAGGGCCGCCCCGTCGTTACCTGGTGACTGCAGCCGGAAATCGGCTGGTGGGGGGCCACGATCCAGCAGTTTTCCTCGGCAACGAGAGCGCTGAGGGCCAGCCTGAGGTGCGCCAGCCCTGCCGCCTCGATGCCATCATCGTTGGTCAGCAATACCTTCATCTGAATTCCTCTACCGGCAACTTCCTGGGTTAGCCTGAATCGCAAATCTCCGTTGCAGATGGGATCCAAATCTGGAGATCTGAAGTGCAAAGGCAAGGCGGATCCCGTTCTTCTTCTAACCTATCCCTAGGGGGTTGGCGTCTCCTGCGCCGCAGCCCTCGACCCATGATCCTGAACTGATACCGGAGGATTGCGATGACCACACGGGTAGCCATCAACGGATTTGGACGCATTGGCCGGTCGTTTTTGCGGGCGCTGCTCTCCCAGCCAGAGCGAGGGCTGGAGGTGGTGGCGGTTAATGATCTAACTGAGCCGGAAAACTTGGCCTACCTGCTGCAATTTGATTCTGCCTACGGGCGCCTGCCCCAGACCGTGAGTGCTGTGGACAGACACCTGCAAGTCGGCAGCCACAAGATCCGGGTTCTGGCAGAACGGGATCCGGCGCAACTGCCCTGGAAAGACCTTGGGGTTGACCTGGTGGTGGAGTCCACCGGCCTGTTTACCAAGCGGGAAGGGGCAGTCAAACACCTAGAAGCTGGCGCCAAGAAGGTGATCATCTCCGCCCCTGCCAAAGGCGCCGACCTAACGGTGGTGATGGGGGTCAACGACGACCAGTACGACTCCGCGCGGCACCATATTGTCTCCAACGCCTCCTGTACCACCAACTGTCTGGCGCCGCTGGCCAAGGTCTTGTTGGATCGCTTCGGCATCGAGACGGGCTTTCTCACCACCTGCCACGCCTACACCGCC
>NZ_JANSIR010000122.1:1888-5761 GCF_047462155.1 Synechococcus sp. OH2 | reverse complement strand
TTGTGGATCGTCCGGATCCCAAAGACTATCGGCGGGGCCGCTCGGCAGCGGTGTCGATTGTGCCTTCCACAACCGGAGCAGCTACGGCAGTTGCCGAGGTTTTGCCTGCCCTAAGAGGGAAAATGGATGGTCTGGCGCTGCGAGTGCCTGTGCTAACCGGCTCGATTGTGGACTTTGTCGTGCGCACCGAGCGGCCCATTACCAAAGAGGCGGTTAACCAAGCCTTTGTCGAGGCTGCTGAAGGGCCGCTGCGCGGCATCCTCGCCATTGCCCCGCCACAGATTGTTTCGGCCGATATCATCGGCGATCCCCACTCTTCGATTGTGGATCTGGAATCAACAATGACGCTGGGGGATCGTACAGTGAAGGTGCTCTCCTGGTACGACAACGAGTACGGCTACGCCTCGCGGCTGGTGGATCTGGCGGTGAAAATGGCGGCTGCGCTGTAGAGCTCAATCCCAGCCTAAGTCGGTGCGCTCCAGCCAGGAGCTATCCAGGGCAGCCAGCGCCTCAGCTGCAGCTACGCCGGTTTCAGGGTGGCGCCAATGGGGAGCGATCTCGCACAGCGGGGCCAGGACAAAAGGGCGCTCCATCATGCGAGGGTGGGGCAGGGTTAGCTCAGGGCTCTTCAGGATCCGGTTGCCCATGGCCAGCAGATCCAGATCCAGCGTTCTGGCCTCCCAGCGGATGCGCCGCACCCGCCCCGCCTCCTGCTCGATGGCCAGCAGCGCCCTCAGCAACTCTAGGGGCGATTGGTAAGGGGGAAAGGGATCCAGCGCCACCACGGCGTTGAGGTAATCCGGCTGCCCCGGCGGCCCCCCTTGGGCAGGGCTGCGGTAGAGGCTGGAGCGGGCCACCACCTGGCCCAGCCGCGGCAACTTCTCTCCAGCCGTGCGCAACTGCTGCAGCGGATCCCCCAGGTTGCTGCCCAAAGCAATGTAGGCCAGGTCAGGCTTCATGGAAGAGCAGGGCGACGGCGGACGATCTCCACGTAGACATCCTCGAACAGGCCCGGCAGGGGAGCTTGCGGCTTGTGCACCCGCACCGTTAGGGCTTCCAACTGGGGATAGTTCTGCCACAGCCGCTCAGCAATCCGCTCTGCCAACGTCTCGATCAGCCGGTAGCGTCGCTGGGTTACCTCCTCCCGCACCGCCTCGTACACCTGGGCGTAGTCCACTGTGTGGGCTAGGTCATCCGCTTGGGGAACCCAACCAAGCTGCATCTCCACATCCACCACAAAGCGCCCTCCCAACACAGCCTCCTCAGGACGATAGCCGTGGTGGGCATGGAAGCTAAGACCCCGCAGCACCAGCCTAGTGGGGTTCATCGTGGAGACCTGCCCAAGCTGCCAGAGCCGAGACATGGGCCGGGACGTTGTGCACCCGCACCAGGGTAGCGCCCCGGCTGGCGGCAAAGAGGTGCACGGCTACGCTGGCGCTATCCCGCTCCCTGGGCACAGCAATCCCGGCAAGCTGGCCAACAAAACTTTTGCGCGAGGCTCCCACCAGCACCGGGTAGCCATAGGCCACCAGCCGTGGCAGCGCTTTGAGGAGGGCAATGTTCTGCTCGGCGGTTTTGGCAAAGCCCAGGCCGGGATCCAAAATCACACTGGGAACACCGGCTGCCAGCGCCCGTTCTGCTTGGTCCTTGAGAAAGCCAAAAACTTCCCCTTCGAGGTCGTCGTAGTGGGTGAGCTGCTGCATGGTGCGCGGTTCTCCCCGCATGTGCATGATGATTGCCGGCACCCCCTTCTCAGCACACAGCTGCATCATCTGCGGATCCCGCAGCCCAGTGACGTCATTAATCATGTGCGCTCCGGCTGCTAGAGCCGCCGCCGCCACCTCCGTTCGGCGCGTATCAACGCTGATGAGAATGCCGGATCCCTCTAGAGCCCGGATCACGGGCAAAACCCGGTCGCACTCCACCTCCACCGACACCGGCTCCGCCCCCGGCCGGGTGGACTCGCCGCCGATATCCACAATCAAGGCTCCCGCTGCTGCCATGGCCTTGGCTGCCTGCACGGCTGCCTCTACGGATCCCCACTGGCCGCCGTCGCTGAAGCTGTCAGGAGTTACATTCAACACTCCCATCACCCCAACGCCTCGCCAGGAGAGGCAGTAGCCCTCTGACATCTTTTCCGCCCCCGGCAAGGGACGGCGGGAGGTCAAGCTATGAACACCCATAACCGTTGCAGGCTGCTTGTTGCAGGGCCAGGGGGAAGAGTTTTCCACCACCCGGCATGGCATTCCTCTCGATCTCAAGTCCAGCACAAGCCTGCCAGGAGTCCACAAAGTTTCTCAACGAAATCTTTGCAAGGCTGCGGTCATCAAGAGGCTATGCCAGAGAAGGATCCCCCTGCCCGCTCAGGCGCAAGCAATAGCCCAAGCTCACAGAGGAACCCCTGTCGCTCTAGAACATGATGTCGTCTTCCGAACGACCCCAAATGCACCAGATGATGGAAGCAAAAATTGCCAAGTAGACCCAGGCCATCGGCCCGTATTGCAGTAGATCCATCAACGTATCCCTAAAACAAACATTTGTTTATCTAGTCCAATTATTGTGATGTTTCGTTACAGCGTCAACGGTTTTCTCAGGAAAACGGTCGGACTGATAGAAGACCCCCTGAGCCCATATCCTCTGCCCAAGGGGGCTAAGTCTTTTTGCCTAGGGACAGTGAGCAAATCTTAAATTTCTGAGAAAACCCATCTTGCCTGAGCAGGGAGGCAGAGGGAGACCTAGACGTTGAAGCGAAAGTGCATCACGTCCCCTTCCTGCACTACGTAGTCTTTGCCCTCGCTGCGCACCAGACCCTTCTCTCGGGCAGCACTTAGGGATCCTGCTGCCACTAGATCCTCATACGCTATTGTTTCTGCCCGGATAAAGCCCCGCTCAAAATCCGAGTGGATCACCCCCGCTGCCTGGGGAGCAGTGGCACCGGCAGGGATCGTCCAGGCGTGGGTTTCTTTGGGGCCGGAAGTAAAATAGGTGCGCAGACCCAGCAGCTCGTAGGTGGCGCGGATCAAGGATTTCAGCCCCCCTTCTTTCACCCCCAGCGAGTCTAGATAAGCCTGTCGCTCTGCAGGCGGCAGCTCCACCAATTCCGCCTCCACCTGGGCCGAGACCACCACCACACGCGCCCCTTCCGCCTGAGCCACTTGCCGCACCTGCTCCACCCAGTCGTTGCCGGTGGCCAGCTCTGTTTCCGCCACGTTGGCGGCGTAGATTACCTTCTTGCGGGTAAGCAGCCCCAGCCCCTTGATGGCAGCCTCCTCCTCCGGACTAAGGGGCACCAGGCGAGCTGGCTTGTCCTCGTCCAGAGCAGCCTGCAGTTTTTCCAGGGCCTGCAGCTCCACTTGAGCCGTTTTGTCGGACTTGGCCTGCTTGCGCACCCGTTCCAAGCGCCGCTCGATCTGCGCCAGATCCGCCAGGGCCAGCTCCAGGTTAATCACGCCTATGTCTCGCAGGGGATCCACGGAGCCGGCCACGTGGACAATGTTCTCGTCCTGAAAGCAGCGCACCACATGCACGATGGCGTCCACCTGGCGGATGTGGGAAAGAAATTGGTTGCCCAGCCCCTCGCCTTTGCTGGCGCCAGCTACGAGCCCGGCAATGTCAACAAACTCAATCTGGGCGGGGACGATTGCCGCCGAGCCGCTGATCTTGGCCAGCACCTCTAGGCGCTCATCCGGCACCGCCACCCGCCCTATGTTGGGCTCGATGGTGCAAAAAGGAAAGTTGGCCGCCTCGGCTTTGGCGTTTTCGCAGAGGGCGTTAAAGAGAGTCGATTTGCCCACATTGGGCAGGCCAACAATGCCAGCTCTGAGCATGAGAGGCTAGGGTAACGGCAAGGGGATCCGTTGCGAAACTTTAACT
>NZ_JANSIR010000122.1:0-1777 GCF_047462155.1 Synechococcus sp. OH2 | reverse complement strand
ATTCTGACGTTAGCATTGGTTGCCGCCGGCTAGTGCTCCCTCACCCCCTCCCCTGGAGTTGTCCTCAGACCCGCTCCAAAAAGACCACTCCCTCGACATGGCCCGTTTGGGGAAAGAAATCGGCAGCTCGCCATTGGGTTAGGCGGTAGGATCCCTCGGCCATCAGGATTTGCAGGTCGCGCGCCAAGGTGGCAGGGTGACAGCTAATGTAGACGATGCGCTGGGGTTGTCGCTGCTTCAGGATCTCGAGCACTTGCCGGTCACAGCCGCGCCGCGGCGGGTCCAACACCACGATATCGGCAGGAGGCAGAGTCGGCAAAACCGCTTCTACTGTGCCCTGGAAAAATTGGGCCGAGGCGATGCCGTTGAACTGGGCATTGTAGCGGGCCTGGGCCACCGCCGCCGGCAGGACTTCCACCCCTATCGCCCGTTTGGCCCGCCGGGCCAAGAGCAGGGTTAGGGTGCCGATGCCGCAGTAGGCGTCTAGGACGATCTCCTCGCCACGCAGCTGGAGCTGATCCACTATCCAGGTAAAAAAGGCCTCCGCCTGCTCCGTGTTGACTTGGAAGAAGGAGGTGCTGTCAATCCAAAAGGAAAGACCGGCCAATTCTTCCCGCAGGGATCCCCGCCCGGCAATGACCTCCGTTTGCGGGCCAAAGATGACGTTGGTGCGGGCCGGGTTGAGGTTAAGACAGACCCCCACCAGGTCAGGGTAGCGCTGCATCCAGCGCTGGGCCCACCTTTCCAGATGGGGCAGGTCGCGGCTGCAACTGACCAAGGTGAGGAGCACCTCACGGGTGCGGCGGCCAATGCGCAAGCCCAGATGGCGCAGGTGGCCCTGGTGGCGGCTTTCGTCATACACGCTCCAGCCAGTTTCCTGCAGATCCTGCTTTATTTCCCTTAGGAACACATCCAGCCGCTCGTCCTGCACAGGGCATTGGTTGAGGTTCACCAGGCGGTGGCTGCCCGGTCGGTAGTAGCCCATGCGCAACGGCTGGCCCTCTGCTTTGGCGATGGGGTAGGTGACCTTGTTGCGGTAGCGCAGCGGCTGCGGGGATCCCAAAATCGGGACGGGCTCGGGCAGGGAGAGGCCGCCAATCCGCTCCAGGGCATCCCGGAGAATTTGCTGTTTGGTGGCTAGCTGCTGCTCGTAGCTGACGTGCTGCCACTGGCAGCCACCACACTTGTCCGCCACAATGCAAGCGGGTCGCACCCGCTGCGGCGAGGGAGCAAGGAGGGAACGAATTCGCCCGACCAGGTAGTTGCGCTTAATCTCAATGACCTGGGCCACCACCCGATCCCCCGGCACACCTTGGGCCACAAACACCGCCCGACCCCGCCCGTGGCCAAGCGTATGGGCAATGCCATTGCCCTCGGGGGTTAGGTCGGTGATCTCCAGGGATAGGAGATCCCCTGGCTTGATGGGATCAGGTGCCAGGGAAGAGATTGGTTGCTCCATGAAAGAAGGTGGGTCGCAGAAGGTTAGCTGGAGGCCCCGCACTTTAGTGCGGGAAGGAAAGCTACTCTGGAACTTTAAGTGGCCAAAGTGGCGCCTCCTTCGCAAGATACCCTACCGTATACTGTAGGGGGGATAGCTCCTAATGATGGAGCATGACCCAAGTTCTGACCATTTGACTATCAGCTAGTCGTTCTTTTTGCACTTCATCTTCTTGGACTCTCGCGCTGCGGTAAGTCTTTTTTTAGAGTCATTCCTCGCTTTTTCAAGCAATTGTGTATCGTGACAGTACTTACATCAATCCCTAAGCGCTCCCGCAAC
>NZ_JANSIR010000121.1:594-5687 GCF_047462155.1 Synechococcus sp. OH2 | reverse complement strand
GAGGTCTGACCTGCCTGATAAGCTGCTACAACTCTTTGCCGTAGATCCTAAAGAAGGGGTTGGCATCCCCTTCTCTCCTTCTTTTTGAGACCTGTACCCTACTCTAAAGTGATTACCAAGCCCTTCGATGCCACCAGATTGGCGGCTCAGGTGGCCGAGACGGTGGGCTGGGATCCCTTAAATACAAGCTGAGGAAGAAAAAAGGCAGGGCTGAGTTGTCCCTGCCAAGAAGATCGAGAGCTGAGCCCCTGCTCCTTCTGTTGCAATCGCTGTAGCAAGGCGCGATTACGTTTGTTAATCTGGCGCTTCCGTGCCGTTCCCCCACGACCACGATAGTTCCTGCCCTGGCGGCGGGGGGATTCGTGAGATTTCAGCCGCATGGGATCCCTCTGGCCAATCCGCTAGTCTCACCCGATTCTAATCGAAGCTTCGGCCCTCGACAGGGGCGAGAACCGCACTTTGGCTTAGCCAGTTTTTGAGGCAATGGGTGGCCCGGCAGTCGTCCTCGTTGTAGATGAGCGACTGCTCCAAATAGCGGCGATCTCGAGTTTCCAGCCATTGGCTGTACCAGTAGATGGACTGGGCTCCATTGGCATTGGGCAACCGCCACTCGAACCCCAGCCAGCGGGCAATGTTTTTCAGGGAATAGCTTTCAATGGGCAGCACCACCGAGCGTTGGATCCAGGCGTGTAAATCTACGAAGCGCTGCAACAATTGCCGCACCTGCCGCGAATCCGTAGGGTATCGCTCCCCCAGCCGCTGACAGGTCTGCACTTCAAAGCCATGGAAATGGTAGATGGGCGCTTCAGGGTAGCGTTGAACCAGGTGCAAAAATTGTTTCCAAGCTTGCCCTTCTTCCTGGGGCTCGACAGCCAGGCAACTGTGGTAGCTCACCAGCTTTTCCCCCTCGGCTTGTTGCACCACCAGCAAGCCCAACAGGTAAGCGACGTTGTGACGGGGATCCGCCTCGATATCGAAGTACAGCTCCACGGGCGCTGTCGGCAGAGCTTGCGGCGGCGATTGCAGCCAAAGGGGCTTGCAGCTGAGGGTGGCACGGGCTTGAAGCTGCAGTTGCAGGGCCACGCCGGCTCCCAGCTTGGGGATGGCCTGGAGCATCTCCAGGCGGGCGTTGGCTAAGGCCTCAATCGAGTTGATCCCTGCCTCTTGCAAAAGGGGATAGCGGGATCCGGTTACACCCGGTAGCAGGCTGAGGGGTTGGGCAACGGCATTCAACTGCCGACAGTGCTCCCGCCAGTGGCAAAGATGACAGCGGCTGCGGGCCATCAACACCTGGGGCGGCTCCGGCTGGTCGAGGGAGCGCAGATAGTCTTGCAGCAGGCGGCGCACCTGGACGCGGCGTCGGCTGAGGTGGACAGGGTGCCACTTCCCATCTTTTAGAATCAAAAAGCCGCGTTTGGGCACCTGCCCCTGCAGGGATCCCAGCAATTCGGCCTGCAGCGCCAGCAACAATTCGTACTCCGGCTTGGGTCGCTTGCCAATGCGAATGTGAACCGGCAGGTAGGCGGGCCGGCCTTGGCTGCGAAGGGCGGAATCCCGAATCAGGAGATCCAGGGAGCTGCTTACCCAAAGGGAACGAAACTCTGGAAGAGCCGCAGGCGGCAGTCCAGAGTTGGAGGGTGTCTTGTCGGTGGAGTCCTCTTCAGGGAGCGCAACCTCTGTCTCAGGGGAAGGGGCAAGGGCAACTGCAGAGCCGGCAGGCTCTGCCTCAGCAACTCCCTCGGGATCCACTTCCCAGAAGAGCTCTGCTACGACCTGTCCGCCGTAGATCCGCTCTGTCCCTGCTGCCATGGCTGCCAAAAGGGCTTCATTACCCGGCGCGACCTGTTCGCCGGGGAATTGCTCCAGCACAGCAGCTTGTAAAGCTTGGCGATCCCGGCGCCATTGCTCCAGCAGGCTTTCCGGCGGCAGCTTGGCTTCTTGAGGCCCAAACCGATCTAGGTAGGGCAGGCGCCGACAGCGAAAAAAGGCCAGCAACTCTTCTGCGTCAATAGAACCCTGCTGGGCTGCTGCAACCTGAAACTCCAACGGCGGACGACCTCAGCTCTGCTGCCATTTTGGCACGCCTTTTGGGGATCCCTTACGACCTGGGATCCTGAGCTGACAGAAGATGGGCGATGAGGCGGTCAACTGTTTCCGCTTGGCGGCGAGCCGTCTCCGCCTGCCGCTGGCAAACGGCCTTCAGCTCTCCCAGCCAGGCAGTTTGCTCCTGGGTCATCAGCACCTGTTGCTGAGCAATGTCCTTCAAATAAGACAAGTCGTCTTTGATGGAGCTGACGCTCTCGGCTAGGGTCAGCACGGCACCAACTAGGCGATCCAGGCGGAAGTCAATTTGGTCAAATCGGTCTTTGCTCTGCATTTTTTTACCTTGTAAGTGCAGTTTTCAGGGGCAGTGTCTACTATTTTGCAAGCTCCAGCAGAATTGACAGAGGATGGGATCACAGCCACGGAAGAGCTCGAGAGATCACACAGCAGGGATCCCCAGTAAGACCTGTGGCTCAACTGACGTATGCTGGAGAAGAAAGATTTCTTTACACCCGCAGATGGAGCCGACTGTAACCGCTCTTTCGATGGCCCCGGCCCTGCCTCAGACCCAGCCGGCAGCAGTGGAAATGCAGGGGGTGTGGAAGCGCTTTGGGCAGCAGGTGGCCGTGCAGGACTTGAGCCTGCGGATCCCACAGGGGGAGGTGTTTGCTCTGCTGGGCCCCAACGGGGCTGGGAAGTCCACCACCATCCGCATGCTCACCAGCCTCACCCGTCCCAGCCAGGGATCCATCTACGTGGGGGGCTACGACGTGGTGCGGGATCCCTTGGCAGTGCGGCGGCAGATTGGGGTGGTGTTGCAGCCCATCACCCTGGAGGCAGAGCTGACAGTTTGGGAAAACCTGGAGTTTCATGGGCGCATGCACCACATTCCCAACCCGGAGCGGCAGCGGCGCATCGATGAGTGGCTGGAATACGTGAAGCTGGCCGACCGGTGGCACGACAAGGTGAAGACCCTCTCCGGCGGCATGAAGCGACGCCTGCAGGTGGCCAGGGCACTGTTGCACCGGCCGCAAATTTTGTTTTTGGACGAGCCGACCGTTGGGTTGGATCCCCAGGCGCGACGCCTGTTGTGGGAGATCCTACGGGATCTCAACCGGCAGGGGATGACTTTGCTGATTACCACCCACTACATGGAGGAGGCTGAGGAGCTGTGCGACCGCATCGGCATCATGGATGGCGGGAAGTTGATCGAGCTGGGCAGCACCGACCAGTTGCGGGCGAAGTACGGGGAAGCTCTGCTGGTGCGCTCCCGCCCCGGACAGGAGGTGAGCTACACCTTTTTCCCTAGCTTGGCGGAGGCTCAGCGGCAGTTGGAAGCCGAACCCGACAAAACTGGCCTGATGGTGCGCCCTGCCAACTTAGAAGACATTTTTGTGCGTCTGACAGGCCGTCGCCTGGATTAGCGCGCTCTCTCCCTTTGAAAGAGGGAGGTTACGGTTTTTCCTCTCCCCACCCCTCTTTGGGAGTGGGGGGCTCGAACTTGTAGCCAACGCCGCGCACGGTGCGGATCAGTTCCGGTTGGCTGGTATCGGTTTCTAACTTCTTGCGAATTTGGCCGATGTGGACATCGACCACCCGTTCATCTGCCTCGTGGTTGAAATCCCACACCTCTTGAATCAGCTCAGCCCGTCGCCAGACCCGCCCTGGGTGTCGGGCCATGGCGTAGAGCAGGTCAAACTCCAAAGCTGTCAGGTGAATTGGGCGCCGGTCACGGGTGACTTCTCGGGTGGTTGGGTCGATCACCAAAGAGGGAAAGGTCAAAACCGGCGCGCTGCCTGTTTCCGTTCTCCTCCGCCCTCGGCGCAGGATGGCCTGTACCCGCGCCTGTAACTCCGGCAGGCTGAAGGGTTTGGTCAGGTAGTCATCTGCGCCTAGCTGAAATCCTTGCAGCTTGTCGGCAGGATTCACTCGGCTGGTTAACATCAACACATAAACGCCGGTCTCTTTTTGCATCTGCTGGCAGAGGTCGTAACCGCTCACATCCGGCAAATTCAAATCCAAAATCACCAAGCCTGGCTGAAAAGTGCGCAACTGTCGTAAGCCCTCGGCGCCGGTCACGGCCGCCTCAACTGCGTACCCTTGCCGCTGCAAATACCGCTTGAGCAGCGTACAAATGCTGGGATCGTCATCGATGATGAGAATGCGTGACATAGCGGCTTGGCGCTCTCATAGTCAGCACGAGGCAGAGTTGCAGAAAAGCCCTGACAGTAGGGCAAATGCATTTTGCGCCGGGGCTGGAGAGGACAGCAAACCCAGACAGCCCGCCCAGACTACAACAGACAACTTCAGGTTTTTACATTGCACATCGGATTGCACCAGGAGCTTGGCCTTTCTGGAACCCCCTTTCTCTGGGTAAATCAAGGAAGGCTAACCTAAGCATCTCAAGCATTATTCTACTGGGTTGTCCGGAGGAAAGGGAAAGGGTAAGGTAAAAGGGACTCGCGCAGCAGCTTCTTGCCCGCAGAGGGAAGCCTATTCAAAAACCTTGCCACTTCTTCACTTGCAGGCCAAACCTTAAAGTTGCATGCCGGTTTATCCCAGAAGCCTATGTACGATCCCAACGAAGTCTTTCGCAAAGATATCCAGTTGGCCCTCTTCACCTGGGGAATCCTGGAGCTGGCCTGTTTTGTCATCATGCCGTTCACCCGGGCCTACGAGTATGCGCAGGTAGCGGAGTGGTTGTGGCCGTCGCTAGTTTTGGGACCAGTGGGGGCGGTGGTGGTGGCCTTTTGTTCAAAGCTCACAGTAGCTGCTAATAACATCCCCGACCCGAAAAGGAAAAGGGCGCAGCGGCAAATTGCTCAGGTCATCGGTTTCTTCGGCTTCCTGGGCTTAGCCTTGCCCTTGCTCCTGGCCGGGTGGACATTTGGCCACGAGGTTCTCACCACCGACTGGAAAAATATGTTCACCAATTAGGCAGGAGCGGAGTTGCCAACTGGCCCGCGCCGACTTGTAGCCGCAAAGGGTTTAGGATGTCCAGCTATTCGTGCAGCCGTCAGTTGCTCCCAAGCCCTGCCAGAGTGAGAAAT
>NZ_JANSIR010000121.1:0-322 GCF_047462155.1 Synechococcus sp. OH2 | reverse complement strand
CGGGTTGACACAGCGAAAATGCTTCCCTTCCCGTTGCCCAAGCCACAAGCAGCGGTGACAAGTTTGCGAAGTGTAGCCAGGTGGTACTGCCACCACCTTCACCCCCGCTCTTGCTGCCTTGGACTCCAAGAACCGCTGTAACGGGTAGAACGCCCCTCGCGCTAGCGGGCCGTAGGCCTCACTATTGGCCCGGCGCCGCTCCGTCTTGCTGCGCCGCTGTTGGTTGACACGCTCCCGCTCGCGCCAGCGGGCCGGAGGCCTCATCCCAGTCAGATCTTCCAAGGCAATAAAGCTGTGGGTGGCCAGTGCTCGAGCAACAAGG
>NZ_JANSIR010000120.1:9625-9736 GCF_047462155.1 Synechococcus sp. OH2 | reverse complement strand
AAGGGGATGCAGATTTGAACGGTGCTAACGGGATTGCCCTTTTGGGGGTCGCTGTAAACCGGCCCCCGGCCCCCCTTACATCCCCCCGTATACGGGGGGAACGAGGGGGGT
>NZ_JANSIR010000120.1:0-9615 GCF_047462155.1 Synechococcus sp. OH2 | reverse complement strand
ACCGTTCGCGTCAGCGGCGCGTAGCGCTTAAGCCCGCTCCGTACCGCTGAGCGGTCGGAGTCGGGTAGTTTACGAGGCTAAGTACCCCGACTGATCGCGTCAGCGGGCTTGGGGCTCTTGGTCAGCAATTGGCAGGAGTAGCAATGCCAGCCTCGCAACTGCAAGCTAGGCGCGAGACCAGCCTGGCCAAGCTTCGCAAGGAACGCCGGAGGGCAACCACTCGAAGGAGTTTGCATGAGGTCGCTACTGGCAAGCAGCTATGGCAAAATGCCAACTTGGGAGATTGCCAATTTTTGACGTTCAACGGTTGGAGGGCACGGCTCCTAACAGCGCCGTGTAATGGTGTGTGATGAAAGTCGGAGATCGAGTGCGGGTGCGTACCAGCGTGATCGTCTATCACCACCCGGAGCATCGCAATCAACCTTTTGACCTCAAAGGGATGGAGGGAGAAGTGACGGCTGTGATCCAAGACTGGAACGGTCGCCCGATCAGCGCTAATTTTCCCTTTCAGGTGCAGTTTGGGAATAAGTTCCGCGCCCATCTCCAGGCCGACGAGCTGGAGGTGATCGAGTCGAGCCCCTCCTCCGAGACTGCAGCCTAGGTGAGACCCAGCAGGGTACGGTTGGTTTCCAGGATCGGCTGGATCAAAGCAAACTCCGCGGGGGTGAGGTACTTGGCTATCACCTCTTGCAAGAAGCGGTAGGTGGCCTCACAACTGCGCTGGGTGCGGAAGGCCCGCATCAAGGTCTGAAACCAGTAGAGAAATCGCTCCTTGTAGCGCTGCTCATCGTCTAGGAGCATGGCCAAAGCTGAGAGACGCAAAACCCGCACCGTGTCAGCCTTCCATTTGTTGCTGAAGTCTTCTACTCCCCGCATGAGCAAGTAGGGATCCAAGGCCCGCAGCTTTGCCTCCACCTCGCGGATAATCTCGGCCTCCGCCTCCTGGATTTTGCGATAGGCGCCCAGGCGCAGCTCAAAGGAGGCCAGGTAGGTCTCCATGAACTGCATCTCTTCATCTCTGAGGTAGCGTCCGTCGGCAGCCAGGCTCAGTTGGCGCAGTTGAGTCAACATGGGGATTCCCTAGAAAACCAAGGAAAGAGGGGAAATGCCGCCCTTTCGCCCCCGATCCTAGCCGCAAGCCCGTTGACAAAAGTGCGCGATCCTACGGATCTTCGGCTATTCTCCCTAGCCTCTTAGCCGGGTTAATATTAATTAATAGTCTATCGTTGCAGGAATCCACTCGACCCCAGATGCCATCTGTGAGTTCGATAAAAAGCACCCTTTGGGAGGAAATGCTTCCGTGAGTCAGAAAGGTAAAAACAAAAAATGGAGAAGTGCCGGGTTGTATGCGTTGCTGGCCATTGTCTTGATCTCGCTGGCCACAACCTTCTTCGGCACCCGTCCGGCTGAGCGTCTGGAGATTAGCTACTCCGACCTAATAAGCCGCGTGGAACGGGGCGAGGTCAGCAAAGTCTTGGTCGAGATTGCCCCCGATGGCCGCCAAATCGCCATTGCCGAGGCGGAAATCAACAACCGCGCCACCCAAGTGCAGGTCAACCTGCCTCCCCTCACCCCCGATTTTGAGAACACCTTGCTTTCCCAAGGGGTGGAGCTGGCGGTGCGCCCGGTTCAGGAGGAGGGTCTGCTTGGGCGCATCCTCAGCACCTTCCTCTTGCCCGTCCTGCTGCTGCTTGGCCTGTTTTTCCTGCTGCGCCGAGCCCAGAACGGCCCTGGCAGCCAAGCGCTCAACTTCGGCAAGTCGAGGGCGCGGGTGCAGATGGAGCCAAAAACTCAGGTTACCTTCAACGATGTGGCCGGCGTTGACCAGGCCAAGCTGGAGCTGGCGGAGGTAGTGGACTTTTTGAAAAACCCTGAGCGGTACAACGCTCTAGGCGCTAGGATCCCGCGCGGGGTGTTGCTGGTTGGCCCCCCAGGTACGGGTAAAACCCTGTTGGCCCGTGCTGTGGCCGGAGAGGCGGGTGTGCCCTTCTTCTCCATTTCCGGTTCCGAGTTTGTGGAGATGTTTGTTGGGGTAGGGGCCTCGCGGGTGCGGGATCTGTTCGAGCAGGCCAAGCAAAATGCCCCTTGTATTGTCTTCATCGACGAAATCGATGCCGTGGGTCGGCAGCGGGGAGCCGGCTTGGGAGGTGGCAACGACGAGCGGGAGCAAACCCTGAACCAGTTGCTGACCGAGATGGACGGCTTTGAGGGCAACTCCGGCATCATCGTTATCGCCGCCACCAACCGCCCCGATGTGTTGGACGCGGCGCTGCTGCGGCCCGGTCGCTTTGACCGCCAAGTAACGGTGGATCGCCCTGACTTCCAGGGCCGCCTGGAGATCCTCAAAGTGCATGCCCGCGGCAAAACCCTGGCCGCCGATGTGGATCTGGAGAAATTGGCCCGCCGCACCCCTGGGTTTACCGGCGCAGACCTGGCCAACCTGCTCAACGAAGCGGCCATCCTGGCGGCCCGCCGCAACCTCACGGAGATCTCGATGGACGAGATCAACGACGCCGTGGATCGGGTGCTGGCTGGCCCAGAGAAGAAAGATCGCCTCATGAGCGAGCGGCGCAAGGAGCTGGTGGCCTACCACGAGGCAGGACACGCCCTGGTGGGATCCCTCTTGCCCAACTACGATCCCATTCAAAAGGTCACCATCATTCCCCGTGGCCAGGCAGGCGGCCTCACCTGGTTTATGCCTAGCGATGACGACATGGGCCTGACCACCCGTGCCCACTTGAAAAACATGATGACTGTTGCCCTGGGGGGCCGGGTGGCGGAGGAGGTCGTCTATGGCGAGGCGGAGGTGACCACGGGGGCAGCCAGCGACCTACAGCAGGTGGCCCGCATTGCCCGCAACATGGTCACCCGCTTTGGCATGAGTGACCGCCTAGGCAACGTGGCCCTGGGCCGCCAATATGGCAACATCTTCCTAGGCCGTGAGATTGCTGCCGAGCGGGATTTCTCTGAGGAGACGGCGGCCCTCATCGACGAAGAGGTGCGGCGACTGGTGAATGAGGCCTACCAGCGGGCCACCTACCTGATCCGGGAAAACCGCGCCCTCTTGGATCGCATCGCCCGCCGCTTGGTGGAGGCCGAAACCATCGATGGAGAAGAGCTGCAGGCAATCATCGATAGCTCAGAGGTGGTGATGCTGCCGCCTGAGGAGGAGCCGGAGCCGCTGACCTTCCCGGTAACCCTCAACGCCAGCGCCTAGACCTGGGATCCCTGCCTTTCCCCTTGAGGAGGGCAGGGATCTCACTTTTTGCATGATGATAGCCATCTCCCCTCTCCCTCTGGGAGAGGGGCTGGGGGTGAGGGCCATTCCTCTGGGAGAGGGGCTGGGGGATCCTAGCTAACCACAGCCGAACCTGAGAAAGTCCGGCTCACCTCTGCTTCCAGGGGCTGAGGCTCGTAGATTTTCAACACGTACTCAGCCACCATGCGGTCGGTGTTGAAAACCGGGTTGAGGGTGCGGATTGCTTCTTTCATGCGGGCAATCCAGCGGCGCGGGATCCCTTTTTCATCCCGGTCGTAGAACATGGGGATAATCTCGTATTCCAATACATCGTAGAGGGAGTTGGCGTCCAGATCGTCTTGGGTGGCTGGGTCCAGGCCTTCGATTTCTTGGCCGATGGCCCAGCCATTGCGGCCGTTGTAGCCTTCGGGCCACCAGCCATCCAAAACAGATAGGTTAAGCCCCCCGTTGAAGCCCACTTTTTGCCCGGAGGTGCCGGAGGCCTCCAGAGGACGCCGCGGGGTGTTGAGCCACAGATCCACTCCTTGGATCAAATTGCGGCTGACGTAGGCATCGTAATTCTCAATAAAGGCAACCCGGTGAGCCACCTCAGGTCGATTCGACCATTCCACCACCCGTTGGATCAGGCGCTTGCCTTCTTCGTCCCGCGGGTGCGCCTTGCCGGCAAAGATAATTTGCACGGGGTACTCTTTGTTGGTGAAGATGCGAGTGACGCGCTGCAAATTTCGCAGGATTAGATCTCCCCGCTTGTAGGTGCTAAAGCGCCGGGCAAACCCAATCGTCAAGATCTTGGGATCCAACAACTGGTTGACAGCCTGAATGCGCTCGTTGCTTTCGCCGCGGTTGCGCCGCGCCCGCAACACCCGATGACGGGTAAAAGACACCAACCGCTCGCGCAGGGCTTCCTTGCGCCGCCACAGCTCCTCATCGGGAATTTCTTCCACCTTGGCCCACAGCTCCGGATCCGATACCCGCTCCGGCCAGTCGGGACCCAGGTATTGGTCGTAGAGGTTCCAGAAGAGGGGGGCAACCCAGGTGCGGGCGTGAACCCCGTTGGTAATGGAGCCGATGGGCACCTCATCCACCGAGCGCTCGGGGTAGAGCACATGCCACATCTGGCGAGAGACGCGCCCATGTAACTTGCTCACCCCATTGGCTGCCCGCGCATAGCGCAAGGCCAGCACCGTCATGTTGAAGGGCTCCCAGGGATCCCCGCCGCGCCGCGCTCCCAGAGCCAAAAACTGCTCCCGCGTCAAGCCCAGTTGTGGCCAGAAAGAGGCAAAGAAGGCATCCATCTCGTTGGGGCTGAAAGCATCGTGGCCAGCCGGCACCGGCGTGTGAGTGGTGAACACACATTTCTCCCGCACCTTGGCCTCTGCTGCCTCAAAGGGCGTGCCCCGCGCCACCTCCTCTCGCAGCAGCTCCAGGGTCAAGAAGGCGGCATGCCCCTCGTTCATGTGATAGACCATGGGATCCAGGCCCAACTGGCGCAGCAGGCGCACCCCCCCGATGCCGAGGATACACTCCTGGGCAATGCGCGTATCGGTGCTGCCGCCGTAGAGATGGGCAGTAATCCAGCGGTCGATGGGATCATTCTCCGGCAGGTTGGTATCCAGCAGGAAGAGGGGCACCCGGCCCACATCCACCCGCCAGGCGTGTGCCTTCACCAGCCGCTGCCGCATTACCACTTCCACCAACAGAGGGCTGCCGTCCGGCTGCCGCACCAGCGTCAGGGGCAGCGATTCGAACTGAGAATCTTCGTAGAGCTCCCCTTGCCAGCCGCTGTTGTCCAGGCGCTGCTGGAAGTAGCCTTGGCGGTAGAGCAGTCCCACACCCACCAGCGGCACCCCCAGATCGGAGGCGGACTTGAGGTGATCGGCGGCCAACATGCCCAGGCCTCCGGAGTAGGTGGGCAAAGACTCGTGTAGGCCATACTCAGCGCAGAAGTAGGCAATGGGGCGCTGCCAGTCGTAGGTTTTCATGGTGCGTCTGGCCCAGGTATCCTCGGCCGCCATGTACTTGCGATAGGCCTGCACCATGCGATTGAGCGTGTTGAGGTAGTTGACGTCAGTAGCCAAGGCCGCCAAGCGTAAGTAAGAAACCTCCTCTAGCATGCGCACCGGGTTATGGGAGGTTTTTTCCCACAGGGTGGGATCCATTTCCCGAAAAATGGTGAGATGATCGGGGTTCCAAGTCCACCAATAGTTGCGGGCAATCTCGCACAAAGGGGTAAGCGCCTGCGGCAGCGCCGGGCAACGTTCAGGAAAAGCGGGGGCTAAGGTGGCAAGGGACATAGGGCAGATACCTGAGGTTAAAGCTATGGGCTCGAAAAAGAAGAGGTAGAGGTCGATCCCCGTAAACGTATCTCAATTAATAATTATTGAGTTGATCCTGAGGATCCGCAAAAGAGAATTCAAGATTTCTACAAAATCTTTGGGAGACGCAACTCAGCTTTTGCGGGGCTTTCCTCGATCTTGCCACAGTGGCGTGGAGCCCTCAAAGACAGCGACCACCAGCAGACCAGCTTTCGATTCCGCCGCACTCAAGAGATGGTGTGGCATCAGAGTTGACAAGATCTGCAGAACCCCACCGAACTCTCAGGAAACCTCTCCAGAGCAATCAAAATGTTGCTAACCACAAACCCTCAAAAACTACAGCTACTTTTGCTACCAATCGGTTATTTTCTGGGTCTTTTCCCGAAGTTGAGCTCTAGCGTCCCTCCACCACGGCCAGGCGGGTGTTGCGGTAGTAGTGGCTGAGGATCTGTTGGTAGGAGTAGTTTTGGCTGGCCAGGGCGGCAGCTCCCCACTGGCTCATGCCTACCCCGTGCCCGTAGCCGCGCCCTTGGATCTCGAAGAAAGCCGGGAAGGTTGCCGCAACAGGGGTCAGGCTGGCTGTGGTGGCCGTCTCCCCGCGGGGGCTGATGGCGATCATCGTGCTGCGCAACCCCAGGGCTCGCCGGAATTCGCTGCCGCTGACGTCTTTGCTGCCTTGGGATCCCAGCAGGCGCAGGGTGATGGCCCGTCCCCAAGGGGATCGGCGCAGGATCTCGACGGAGCGAATCGCCCCGATCCCGTCAGCCAACTGCTGGAGCTGTTGGGCAGAAATGGTAGCCGTCCAGCTAAACACGGGTGACTGCTGGTCGAAATCCGGCACCCCTTGCAAGTAGGGCCGCGACTCTAGCCAAACATTGCCGGCATCATCCGTGTGGCCGCCGCTGGAGGAGTGGAAAACCGCGTTGATCAACTGCCCCTGGTGGATAAGCACCTGGCCAGCCGTCTCGCGGGCTGCCGCTTGGGTGCGGTTGGATTCGGCAGCCACCCCTTTGTAAACCTGCCAATCGATGCCATTTCCCAAGTCGAAAGGCTGCTGGGAGCGACGACTGCGGTGGTAGAGGGCATAGGTGCGGGAGGCCACGGCTTGGGCTTTGAGGGCCTCCATCGGGAAACGGTGCCCCATCTCGCTGCCCACCACACTGGAAACGTAGTCCTCCAAGCCAACTTGGTTGATGGCGATCACCCCACTCTCGCCGGGGATCAGCTCCACCCAGCCGCGGTACCAGTTCTGGTCGATGAACACCAGCCCATCGGGGGTGGTGGGCTGTAGGTAAAGGCGTTCTCCCTGTTGGCCAGCCAAACTGACCGCCGAGCCTATCCGGCTGGCCTGCAGCGGCTGCATGGCCGGAACTTCGGCCAGTGGCCGTCCCTGGGCATCCAACAGGCGGGCCGGGGCAGAGCTGCCAAGCCTGACCTGCGGCTTGTTGATGGCAATCCCCACCCGCAGCAGCACCCGCGCCTGCACCGGGAAGGCGAAGCAGAGCCAGGCCCAGACCAGAAGGCCGATCCCCCTCAGCCAAGCCGAGGGCAGCGGAGACACAACCGGAGAGGAAAAGAGGGCTACACTCACACGTCACTCCTCTGGGTAGAGACCACCTATGAGCAGCGGATTCCATGCCCACCGATGGGGGAGGAAGGGATCCACCAGAAAATCTACAAAGCAAGGCCTGAGGAGGCAGATCTCAAAACCCACCCGAAACTCAAGCCGCTGCCTGTCCTAGGGGATCCCGGCCAGCCGCTCGCGTTAGCGGGCCGGAGGCCTTAGCCGATATGACAGTATCAAAAACCTCTCGCGGATGCACGACTTCAAGCCGACCTTTTTGTCGCCCAAGTTCCCCATTAGGTTGCCAGGGGAATCCCCCGCCGGCGGCTAAACCACTGCTGCAACAGGCGACGACACTCGGCCTCGCAAACCCCACCGATGACCTCTGGGCAATGGAAGCTGGCGGCAGAAGCGGGCACATTGAGCACGCTGCGCAGCGCGCCGGCCTTGGGATCGTCAGCACCGTAGATCACCTGGGCCAGCCGCGCTTGGCTAATCGCCCCCGCACACATGGGGCAGGGCTCGAGGGTGACATATAGCCGACAGCCTTGCAACTGCCAGTTGCCCAGGCGCTGCCCTGCCTGCCGTAGGGCCAAAATCTCTGCGTGGGCCGTGGGATCCCGATCCCGTTCCCGCCGGTTGCCGCTCAGGGCCAACAACTCTTCCCCCGGCCCCACCACCAGAGCTGCCACCGGCACCTCCCCAGCTTCTCCTGCCCGCTCGGCTTCTCGCAGGGCCAACTGCATCCAGGCGCGGTGGCGCTGCCACGGATCCCGCCCCTGGGGCAACAAAGAGGGGAGCTTGCTCGAATTGCCGATCGTCATTGGGCGTTTGAGCACTGCCGTTGCCCGCCAGATTTGCTAAGTTGAGCCCAAAGCTCTCACCAATCTAGAGGAATGGGTGAGGGTGGGTAGAATAGACGTAAGGTTGGACTGGGCTGGCGTCAGTTGGCAGATTTGGCGCAGGTTCTTTCCATCTTCGCATTTGTTTTCTCGGCAATACGGCTTAGCTTTGGGAGGGATCATGGCGCGGCTTCTACGGCAAACACTTCTGGCAATGACTTTGTTTGGCGGCGGCGTTGCCTACGGGGTTTGGTTGTCCTCGCCAAGGGGGCAGGAATGGTTGCAGCAAACTCCTCTTGCCAGCTGGACGCGGCAGATCCACGAAGAAATGAGATCCCTTCTGCCCTCGTCGGTGTCCCGTCCCGCAGCCGAAGGTTCTGCTTCTCCTGCCGATGCCGTACATCCCTCCAACTTTATTGCCGCTGTTGCCCAAAAGGTCGGCCCAGCGGTGGTGCGCATCGACGCCACCCGCACCGTAGCCAGCCCCATCGATCCCGAGCTGTTTAACCAGCCCCTGTTCCGCCGCTTCTTTGGGGGACAAATCCCGCAACTGCCGCAGGAGTTTCAGCAGGAAGGCACCGGATCCGGATTCATCATCGACGCCAACGGCCTCATCCTTACCAACGCCCACGTGGTGGAGGGTAGCGAGCGGGTTAGGGTTCATCTGCTGGATGGGCGCACCTTTGAAGGGCAAGTCAAAGGCTCCGATCCGGTGACCGACATCGCCGTGATCCAGATCGAGGGCGAAAATCTGCCCACCGTTACCTTGGGCAACTCCGACCGGGTGCGGCCAGGAGATTGGGCCATCGCCATCGGCAACCCGCTGGGCCTGGACAACACCGTAACGGCGGGGATCATCAGCGCCGTCGGGCGCTCCTCTGGCCAAATTGGGGCCGCCAACAAGCGGGTGACGTTCCTGCAAACGGATGCGGCCATCAACCCCGGCAACTCGGGCGGCCCACTGCTGGATGCAGAAGGTCGGGTTATTGGAGTGAATACAGCTATTTTCCAGCGGGCCCAAGGGGTGGGCTTCGCCATTCCCATCAACCGCGCCATGGAAATTGCCGAGCGACTGATCCGCGATGGTCGGGTGGACCACGCCTTCCTGGGCATTCGCATGATTACCCTCGATCCCGATTTGGTGGCGCGCCTCAACCGCGACCCGGCCCGCCCCACCCCCCTGACGGTGCAAGAAGGGGTGTTGATCGGGCAGGTGATTCCCGGATCTCCCGCTGAGCAAATTGGCCTGCAGGAAGGGGATGTCATTGTCGAGATCGACGGCCAGGCCATTCGCGACGCCGAGCAGGTACAGCAGTTGGTGGAAGCCGCAGGGGTGGGTAAGAAGCTGACGCTGCGGGTCATCCGCGATGGGCAGGCGCGCACCTTCCAGGTGAAAACGGGGGTGCTGCCGGTGGGTTCTTGAGCAGGTAAGCTGGGATCCCGGCCCCGGCTAAACCCATGGCAAGGCAAGCTCACCTTATTCTTAGCAAGCTCCCCTACGACGACTTAGCTTAATCGGTGGGAAGCGCTGCACTGTATTGGTGAATTGTGTTTACAGTCGTTACGAACTACCCCACCGCGCAGGCAGGTGGGGTTTCCTCACCCGCTTGACAGCAGAGCTTTTGTCTCTTCTTC
>NZ_JANSIR010000119.1:12775-12841 GCF_047462155.1 Synechococcus sp. OH2 | reverse complement strand
ACGCCCCTCGCGCTAGCGGGCCGTAGGCCTCACTGTTCGCCCGCCGCCGCTCCGTCTTGCTGCGCG
>NZ_JANSIR010000119.1:12165-12765 GCF_047462155.1 Synechococcus sp. OH2 | reverse complement strand
GCGGTGGTACGTCGTTGGCTGGCAGAGCACTCGGGGCAATTGGCCGAGGCTCTGGCCCAGGCTCAAGAGCGCCTCAGCTACGAGCAGGAGCGGCAAGTGGCTTTGCGCCCCTACCTGGTGCCGAAGGTGGAGCGGGGGATCGTCGGCTCCAGCCGCTATGCGGTGCGCCTGCGGCAGCAGATTAAAGAGGCAGCCCAGAGCAGCAAGCCGGTGTTGATCTTTGGGGAGCCGGGCCTGGAAAAAGACAACGTCGCCGCCCTGATCCATTTTGGATCCCCGCGGCGGCGCCAGCCCATGATCAAGGTGGATTGCAGCGCCCTGCAGGCCAGTGGGGCAGACTTGTTCGGACGGGCGGGGGGCAAACCGGGGTTGCTGGAGTGGCTGGGAGAGGGCACGCTGCTGTTGAACAACCTGCATGAGCTGCCCGCCGAGCTGATGCCCAAGTTGCTGCGCCTGCTGGAGACGGGATCCTACACCCCTGTGCAGCGGGGGGAAGGGGATCCGGGAGAGGAGCGCCCCTGTCGCTGTCGTCTGCTGATGGTGTCAGAACGGCCCATCCCCGCCCTCGACCCCTGGGTGATGGCCATCAAAGTGCCGCCG
>NZ_JANSIR010000119.1:5376-12155 GCF_047462155.1 Synechococcus sp. OH2 | reverse complement strand
GCCTTGCGTTGCAGAGCCGCTCTCAAGCGGGAGTAGTGGTCTCTGACCCAGTTCAACTGCTGTCCATTCCAGTGGTCTCCCTCAGAGGTATGGGCAATATCTCTCCTACCCAAGTCCACACCAATCACCTTGGGAGTGTCTCGTGGCTCCGGTGGGTCCTGCTCCACGCAAATCTGGATGTAGTAAGAACCATCTTTGCGTTTGATGAGCGTGGCCGATTTGGGATTGGTGCCTGCCAACACGCCCCGCTGGTAGTTGCCCATTGCCAATTCAAAGCGTTCCCGCCCCTCAACGGTGGTCAGCGACACCGTCCAGTCTTTTTCCCGGAAAGAGAAGATGCGGGCATCGTAGGTAACAAATCCGCCCTTGAACGCTTTAACTGAACGGTTTTTCTGTTGGGCAATCTTACGTGCAGCGGCCAACCTTCTTCTGCACACCTGTTGTGCCAGGTTGCTGGACAGTCCAAAGCGGGTACGAATTTCGCGGTAGCAGAGCGATTGGAGCTTGACGGCGTTGACTATCTTCTCTGGCGTGCTTTGGTTGACCCAGTAAGGCCTCCGGCCCACTGGCGCGAGCAAGGCTCGCGCAAAAGCATCAAGTGTCGCCTCCAGCTTGGCGGCTTGCGACACAGACACCTTGAGCTTGCAGGAGATAGTCAGGACTTGAGTCCTGTCACAGTTATCCGTCGTCCGCATTCCTCCCGGCCCTGACCGGCCCCCCTCCCCCCGTATACGGGGGTACAGGGCGGGGCTCCTGCGGTTTCTAGCCGACCAGAGGACAAGGAAATCCAAAGGGGGAGACCAGGGATCAGACCCGAGGTTTCCCCCGAGCGGCCTCCGCTAGACTGAGTAACAGGTAACTTCAGCCACACCCTCGTTGTCCCTTGCGTACTGGGAGCTCTCTGTGTCCAAGTTCCTCCTAATCGGTTCTACCGAACCTTTCAGCGGCAAGTCAGCGGCTGTCTTGGGTTTGGCCAAGCATCTGCAGCAACAAGGAGTGAAAATTACTTATGGGAAGCCGCTCGGATCTTGCGCCCGGGAGAATGGATCCCCGGAAGGGATGGATCCGGATATGCGCTTTGTAGCGGATACGCTGCGGCTGACCCAGATGCCCCCCATGCTTTTCCAGCTCGACGAAGACGCTTTGCTGACCCATATCCAGCAGTCTCTAGGGGAGCCAGATCCCGTGTGCTCTGTCGCCCCTTTGCGGGAGTTTGCCGAGGGATCCGCTGCAGACTTGATCCTGCTAGAGGGCCCAGCCGATCTCTATGAGGGAGAGCTGTTCGGCCTCTCCTTGGCCAAAATGGCCCAAGCCCTGGAGGCGTCGGTGCTGCTGATCAGCCGCTACCACTCTCCCTCAGCCGTCGATTCCCTCCTCTTTGCCCATCGCCAACTGGGATCCCATTTGGCTGGCGTGCTGCTCAACGATGTGCCGCCCGACCAGATGGAGCCGGCAAAGACCATCGTTCGACCCTTCCTGGAGGGGCAACGGATCCCGGTTTTGGGCATTTTGCCCTCCCACCGCATTTTGCGCAGCATCAGCGTCGGCGAGCTGGCGCGGCAACTGGAGGCGGAGGTGCTCTGCTGCCCGGATCGGATGGACTTGATGGTCGAAGACATTGCGGTGGGGGCGATGAACGTCAACTCCGCCTTAAAGTACTTCCGCAAGCTGGAGCACAAGGCGGTAATCACCGGCGGCGATCGCACCGATATTCAACTGGCCGCCCTGGAAACTTCCACCCTCTGCCTCATCTTGACGGGCAAGCTGCCTCTGGATCCCCGCATCCGGGCGCGGGCCGAAGAGTTGGAAGTACCGATCCTCTCCGTGGATCTGGATACCTTCACCACCATCAATCGCATCGAGCGGGTTTTCGGCCAGATCCGCCTGCACGAGGAGGTCAAAGTCCGCTGCATCCAGGAGTTAATGTCAGCGAATTTTGACTTTTCCCGCCTTTATACCCATCTGGGCCTGACACAACCCCTAGTGTCAGCGGCAGGCGCATAAAAAAGATGGTTGGATCTTCTCTACATCTAGCGCTTAGTAAGGCATCTGTTCAGAGAAAAAACACTATTGGTGACCAAGAAGGAATAGAGTTTCTCTATCGTCCTGATTTCTAGTGTCTGGCGCTTTCTCACATTTGCAAGGATTTCTGCAAGAAAACGCAGAGATCGTTCGCCATTTGCGTCTACCCACCAGCTTCAGGAGATATCATGCAAGTATTCATCACCTCAACACACCACTCCTCCCCCAGCTTTTCTGGGGGTTTTTATTCGCGCTTTTTCGCCAAACAACTCGGCTTCTGATACCTCTACATATGCTGCCGGTAGCGCGAAAGGATACTTTTCCAGGGCTATCCACAATAGCCGACGGCGCTGACACGCCTCCAGAGGATAGAATGCGGTTTCTGGTGTCGGTTAGGGATCCCATCATGGCCAAAAGCTCACACCTGGGCAACCGCCAAGTAGCGCGACGGCTAGCTGATTGCCCCCGTAGTGGCATTTTTACCGACGGAGGATGTTCTCCCAATCCAGGGCCAGGGGGATGGGCGGTGGTGGTGGTTGAGGATGACCAGATTGTGGATGAGTTTTACGGAGGGGATCCCGCCAGCACCAACAACCGCATGGAATTGACCGGTCTCATTCGGGCCTTGCAATACTGCCGTGATACCCAGGACAACCGCATGGACACCATCTACAGCGACTCCCATCTCTGTGTGCAGACCTACAACGATTGGATGGAGCGCTGGGCAGCGCAGGGGTGGCGACGGCGTACGGGGCCGGTGGAAAACCTGGACTTGGTGCAAGAGCTGTATCAACTGAAACGGCAGTGCCCGCAGGTGCGGGTGGCCTGGATCCCGGCCCACCGAGGTCTGCGCTGGAACGAATATGTGGATGAGCTGGTTGCCCGCGCCCGACCCAAGTAACTAATTTCTACATAATTTCGGCGGGCGGGCCTGGGATCACAGACAGCCTTCGAGTTCATCGCTTATGCTCAAGAGGACGGCTCGTTGCAGGTGTGGTATGCAAGCCCAACTTTATCGTCGCCCCCGTCCGTTCTCCCTGACATTGATGGCGGTGGGGGGCTCTTGGCTTTTGGGCTCCTGCCAGCTTAGGGCACCCCAGGTGCAGTTGCCCGGCGATGTTCTGCCGGAGACGGCGCTGGTGCCCCAGTCAGCACCCTTAGTGCTGGCCTTTTCCACCAAACCAGAAGAGGCGCTGCGCACCCACCCTGACCTTTTGGCTCAGTGGGAGGGCTGGACGGACAAAGCTTGGGCTAGCACCGGCCAGGAGTTCTCCCGCGAGGAAATCCAGGCCTGGGCCAGGGATCAATTCACGCTGGCGGTGGTGATCCCCAATCTAGTGCCGGGGGCTGCGGAGCCGGTGCCCGGGATCCTGTTTGGAGCCAGCACCCGCAACGCCGATCTGTCCAGGCAATTCCTGGCCCAAGTGCGGCAACAGGCAGAGGCGGAGGGGGCCAACTTCGAGCAGCGCCAGGAGCAAGGGGTAACTCTCCACGTGCAAACCAATGGAGAGCCGGGCGAACGGTGGGTGACGGCCGAGTTTGGCAACCGCTTCGTGGCCCTGGCCAACGATCCCAAGGTGATGGAGCAGGCGATTGCTGTCTATCGCGGCGAGACGGAGCCCATTAGCCGCGCCGAAGGCTTCCGCACTGCCGTGGGCGATCTCTACCAGAAGCCGGGCACCTTGGCTTTTGCCTACTTCAACTTCCAGGCTTTGCAGGAGGATCCCGAGTCTTTCCGAGATTGGACGCGGGACTGGGATGCGGTGGAGCTGGGATCCCTGCAGCCGCTGCGCTCTTTGGCTATGGCTGCCCACTGGCGGGAGCAGGGCCTGCAGATGCGCCTACTCACCCAACTGGATCCCCAAACCCCGCTGCTGGGCAAGTGGCAGACTGCCCGGGGCGAGCTGATCCAGCGGCTGCCCGGCAGTGCCCTGGCGGTGATCACCACCCAGCAGGTTGCCCAACGCTGGCAGGCGGTTGTGTCGGAGCTGGAAAAGGATCCCCAGGCCAAAGAGTCCCTGGATGAACTGCGGGCCGAGTTCCGCACCAACACCCGCCTGGATCTGGATCGAGACCTGATGGCTTGGCTGGATGGGGAGATGGCCTTGCTGGTGGCGCCCGATGCCCAGGCCCACCCCCTCTTGCAAGGCATGGGGGCGGCTTTGATCATCGAGAGCAGCCAAAAAGACAAAGCCAACGCGGCCCTGGCCCAGTTGGATCGGCTGGCTCAGGAGTCGGGCGCGCGAGTAACGGAAGCCGATGGCCAGGTAACCTGGGCGGATCCCTTGTTTAACCGTCCGCTTCTAACCCGTGCCTGGGAAGGCAACTACCTGATGGTTACCACCAGCACGGCGGCGCTGCAAAGCCTTGCCCAGCGCCAGGGCCATCTGCTTCCTCAGACCGAGCCGCTGAAAACCCTCTACAACCAGTTGCCCAAGCCCAACTACGGCTACTTTTTGCTGAATTGGCGAGGCCTCCGCACGGTGCTGGAAGCCGCCTTGCCGGGTGGGCTGGCCAACGTAGAGCTGGAAGCCCGTGAGCTGCTGACCCGCATCGATGGGATAGGGATCACCAGCTACCCCGCCGGGGAGCATGCTTTTGGGCTGGAGCTGCTGGTTACCGTGCCGCCCCAGCCACAGCCGTAAGCTCCTTCTCCCCTCCCCCAGAGGGAGAGGGGGGGGTGAGGGCTACAACCGGATCAGGCCGTAGGTGAGGGCATAGCGCACCAGCTCGGTGCGGCTGCTGGTGCCCGTCTTGTTGAGGAGGCGGGTGACATATTTTTCCACGTTGCGCACGCTGGTTTGCAGTTGTTTGGCAATTTCTTTGTTCATCAGACCTTCTGCTACCTTCTCCAACACCTGCTGTTCCCGCGGCGTCAGCTCCACCTTAATCGGTGGGGGTAAAGGAGTTGAGGTGGGGGGCTGAGAGGGACTGGTCGGGGGGAGAGTTCGCTCCGACAGCAGGGCGCGAATCGAGGCCAGCTCGCGGGCCACCACCTCTGAAGGGCTGGCCGCGCGCGAGCGCTCAATGAGATTGGAGACAATGGCCACCAGCTCTTCCGGATCGAAGGGCTTGGGCAAGTAGGCATCGACGCCGGCCCGGTAGCCCTGAATGCGGTCGGCGGTCATCCCTTTAGCGGTGAGGAACACCACCGGCAGATGGCTGTAGGGCTCGAGTTTTCGCAATTGCGCCAAAAATTGGTAGCCGTCCATGCCCGGCATCATGATGTCGGAGATAATTAGCTGGGGCTGGGCCGTGCTGAGCAGTTGCAGAGCCTGCTGGGCATTGGCAGCCGGGATCACCTCAAAGCCGCTGTCTTCTAGGTAGGCTTGCACTGCTTCCCGCAAGCCTGGCTCGTCATCTACCAACAAGATGCGGGCCCGTGCCGAGGCAGGTTCCAATTTGGCTTGAGCGGAGGGGGCCATTGGGCAGCTCCTGGATAGCTTCAAGATTTTGGCTGGGAGAAACATCCCTGCTCACATTTTCAAGCCCTACTGGGCCGTGGGCAATCTGAGGCGGAAGCAGGAGCCCTGGGGGGAGCTTTCCACCTGGAGATCTCCTCCCATTTGGGTGGCTAAGTCGCGGCTAATGGCCAATCCCAGCCCCTGCCCAGGCTTGGTGAGATCAGCGCGAAAAAACGGATCGAAGATCCGCTCCAGGTTCTCGGGATGGATGCCGGGGCCGTTATCACAGACGGCGATCCACACCTCTTGGCGAGAGGAGGCGCTTGAGCCTCTCGCTTCCTCGGTGAGCTTGACCTCCACCCTGAGCTGGATGTCGCCGGGGGGCGGGGTGTACTTGCAGGCGTTGTCGATTAAGTTATCCAACACCTGGCGCAGGGCGCGGGGATCCGCCTGTACCGGCGGCAGGGAAGGGGGAAGAACGGCCTGAAAGCGATGTCCCTGTGCTTCCGCCAGAGCCTGATAGATGGGGATCCACTCCCGGAGCAGGTCGGCCAAGGCAAGTGGCCGCAGGTGGAGAGGGGCTGGGATCCCGTCCAAGCGCTCGAGCTCCGCCAGCAGATCCTGCAGATGCCTGCACTCTTGCTCAATGCTGAGGCCAATCCAATGGTTACGATCGTCGGGGGGCAGACGCTTTTGCAACAACTTGGCCAACGTGCTCAGGGCAGTTAGAGGATTGCGCATCTCGTGGAGCAAGGTGGAGAGCTGCTGGGCAGATAGGGTGATCCCCCCGCCAGGCCTGGGATCCCCGCCCCCACAGACGGGCTCAGGCTCTGGGTGAGGTTCGGCAACTTTTTTCGCTCTCGGCATGGATCCCCTCTCTCAACTCTCCTGGAGCAAGCAAATCGATCCTAGCCCCATCCTCCCTGGGATTTGCCACTTCAGACCGGCTCCAGGCCGGCGGACTAGAGCTGGCGGGGCAGGTAGATGTTGAGAATTTCCCCCCGGTGGGCGCGGTGGCGCACAGTGAGGTAGCCCCCCAAGGCGCGGAACAGGGTTTGGGTAACTGCCAGGCTGAGGCTAACGGCGCCTGTATCTGGCTGTACCACCAACAACTGGCCAATTGCTTGAGGGGACTTGAGTTCCGAGCTGGGGCTGTCGCTCCCCTCTGGGGTGTTCACCTGAAATTGCAGTTTGACCAGCTCGCCAGCGCTAACCAATTGGGCGCGAATGTGGCTGCCGGCAGGGGTGCTGCGGGCAAGACGGTCGATCATCCCGAACAGCACCGCCTCCAGCGCCTTGGGATCGCTAACTACATCGGGTAGCTCATCAGGGATCTCCAGCTCCAGGTGGGAT